>JAUYJM010000075.1 GCA_030689285.1 bacterium | reverse complement strand
TATATGCAATACTACAATCACGAAAGAAAACAGTGGACAAGAAAGAGGATGACTCCTGTAGATTACAGGAACCATCTTTTGACCCAGACCCCGAGGGTTTAGAGGTTGCAAAGTGTCTACTTTATGGGGTACAGATCACGCCAGTAATTTTGAAAAGTAGTAGTAAAAATTCTCTTATTTTATAATACTTTTTCAAATAAAAATTTGATAAAATGTATGAACCCGCAAGGGATTCGAACTGAATAAGTTATGAAAATTTTTAGAAATGGTTTAGCAACAGGATTAATTCTTCAACTTGCAGTAGGGCCAGTTTTCTTTTTTATTGCCAACCTAACATTACAAGGAAATATCTTTAATGGTTTAGCCGGAGTATTAGCAGTTACTATCGTTGATTATTTTTATATCACGCTGGCAATTTTCGGCGTAGGAAAATTATTAGAAAATAAAAAAGTTAAGAAAATTTTTGGAATTGTTAGCTCGATTGTATTGGCTGTATTCGGATTAATTATCATCAAAGGAATTATGGGTGGTATATCAACGACGGCTGGTACTATCTCGATGACTTTAATATCGAGTTTCGCCTCGGTTTTCCTGCTCACTATTTCTAGCCCAATGACAATAGTTTTCTTTACAAGTTTATTTACAGCGAAAGCACTCGAATATGACTATAAGAAAAAAGAATTGTTGATATTCGGACTTGGAACGGGTTTTGCAACATTTTTATTTATGGGAGTATCGGTAGTGCTATTTTCCTTAGTAAGAGGGTCTGTCCCCATTTTGTTAATCCAGGTCTTAAATCTGATCATCGGGTGTTTACTTATTGGATATGGTGGAGTCAGACTTATTAAGATTTTAAGAAACAAATTGTAATCGGTCATATATCATATAGCCGATTGTAGTGGATTATAGCGGTAAATTTAGTAAGCTTTTTGTGCAAATAGTGGAATATCAAAATAATCAGGATTTTCTTTGTATATTTGTCGCAAATTTCGTATAATCTTATCAAGTTTAATGAAGCTTAAGCGATTTACTGGTTCAAAGTTCCGAACATCGTCTCCGTCAGTAGTTTTGAAAGTGAGTGTTAAGATATCCTTGTTTTGCACTACATTTCAAAACAGAAAATGATAAAATGAGTGAACCCTCTTTGACCGACGAAGCATGTTGCGAAGTTGGTAAAGGGATTCGAACTATAACTATGAGCGTAACTATATTAACCGGACCAGCTGCTTCTGGGAAAAATACGATTTCAAAAATACTCGCACAGAAAAAAGAAAGGTGCGCGGTTATCGATGTTGATACGGTAAGACAGATGTATGTTCAACCACACAAGGCCCCTTGGGATGGCGAAGAAGGCAAGGCTCAACAACTATTGGGCGTAGAAAATACTTGTCTTTTGGCAAAGAATTATTCCCAACAGAAGGTTGACGTTGTTATTTTGGATGTACTCACAGATGAGACAGCAAATCTGTACAAGAAAAATCTTAGTGAAGTAAGAATTATTTTGCTTCTGCCTACTTTTGAAGAAGCACAGAGACGTTTCAAAGAAAGATACCTCACAATTACTGATCAGGAATTTAAAAGGATCTACGAATGGGAAGAGAATCTAACCATATTTGATCAGAAAATTGACAACACAGCTTTATCAGCAGAAGAAACCGCAGATAAGATATCTGCATAGCCGAGACAGGTAATGTTGGTTATATTTATGACAAAATCTAAAGTCGCAAAAAAGAATATGAGTATCTCATCAGAACGTCTGACGGAACTTCGACGTAAAGTTCTTATTGAATCTACTGGTTCATCCCTTCGTCTTTCAGGTTCAAAGCTTTCCGACGAGCAAGTCGAGCAAATCAGTAAATCTTCTGGGCAAAAGTAGGTACATCAAATAAGACAGGATTTTTTGTAGAGAGACGGAAAGCTTTGATTAATAGTACCTTTCTGGTAATGTATTCGCATGACTATTCTTGGCATAGAAACTTCTTGCGACGAAACCGCCATTGCCATCATTGACGGGAGCGGGAGTGTAAAAGATGGCAACATTGAAATTCAAGTGCTGTCAAACGTTGTTTGTTCTCAAGCAATGTTGCATGAAAAGTACGGCGGTGTCTTCCCCTCTCTTGCCAAACGTGAACATATAAAAAACCTGCCTATTATACTGGACGAGGCCATGAAAGTTGCCGGCATTTCAAAGGAAAAACCGGCCATAGACCTTATAGCGGTTACGGAAGGGCCGGGTTTGGAACCGTGTCTGTGGACCGGCATTACTTTTGCGGAAGGTCTGGCAAAAAAATGGGGTGTTCCTGTCTTGCCGGTAAATCATATGGAAGGACATATCTTTTCCGCGTTGCTCAACAGAAAAGAAAATTCAATTTTCAATTTTTTATCTTCAAACAAAACCCGTAAACGCTACACGTTAAGCACCGTGCAATTTCCCGCTATTTCACTCTTAATTTCCGGCGGGCACACGGAACTTGTACTCATAAAAAACTGGTTTGAGTACGAAGTCGTGGGACAAACAAGAGACGACGCCGTAGGAGAGGCGTTTGATAAGGTTGCCAGGCTTCTGGGACTCCCCTATCCGGGCGGCCCAGAAATTTCCCGTTTGGCGGAAAATTGTAGAAAAAACTTTCCTACTCATAGACTTGCCACCTTACCTCGCATAAACTTGCCTCGGCCGATGATAGGGTCAAATGATTTGGACTTTTCTTTTTCCGGACTGAAAACTGCGGTATTGTACTTAACCAAAAAAGTAAAAAATATGGACGAAGACACAAAGATGCTTATCGCCAAAGAATTTGAAGATGCGGTCACTGAAGTCTTGTTAAAGAAAACCGAAAAGGCCTTGAAAATTTATGGCGCAAAAACCCTCATCGCGGGAGGTGGCGTTACGGCAAACAACCAAATAAGAAGCGCGCTTAAAAAACTCGCCGAAGAAAACGACGTTAATGTATTTCTACCGGAAAAGCATATGGCCACCGATAACGCCCTTATGATAGCCGTCAGAGCTGCCGCGCAAAAACACGACAATATTGAACCATTTATCTATAGACAAAACTCAATAAATATAAAAGCGGAAGGCAACAAGAAACTATGATGAGAATCAGACCTCATCATCTTTTCGCCAACCGCGCTCAAAGGAATTTTCTTCATGATTTTCCTTGTTCTCATCTTCTTTTTCCAGTCTCCTTACTATCATATAGATAACCGTTATTAGCATCGCAAGCAGAATCGGAAGTATCAAACAAAACTGCATAAATATAAACGCGAGAATCAGACTCACTACGAGCCAAAGAATGAAGAACAGCCCGCCGCGGACATAAGCTTTTTTGTCAGGATATTTTTCGGAGGTATATTTTGAAAACCAGTAAGACCATAGAAGGTACGCCACAAGAAGTATGAGAAGGAAAAGAGTAAAGCAAACGAAAAATTCCGCCCAACTGTCAGGAAAACCGAAAATTGCAGCCGCTAAATTCCTAAAAAAATTTGATGCCGAGTCCTCTTCTTCGCCGCCCCCATCTTCAAATTGGACAGGAGGTTCTTCACCTCCCTCGCCTATCCCTCCTCCCCCGTAAGAAGGTGTCCCCCCTCTGCCGTTTTGAGGAGGGTTTTCTGGCGCTACTGCCACAGCTGACGTGCCGAAGACAAACTCTTGTTCAAGACTCGTAGTAGGCAAACCGCTTTGGGAAAGTCTTGAAGAAACCCGAAAGCTGTATCGCTCCGCTATCTCAAGATTCTTAAGTGTGACCGCGTGTTCCGTAACCAAAACCGTCTGCATATCTGTATCCAAAGGATAACCGAAGTTGGGTTCGGTAATGTTTATACTAAACGGACCGTCGGATGTTCTACCGTACACGACTCTGCTTGTGGATTGCAGGTTCGTGCGCCACCTTACCACCGCGGTCTTATTTACAAAGTCAAAACTATCTACTTTTATATCCGTTATGACCAAGCTGGTAGTGTCCAATATGCCGCCACTACCTAAAGAAGGAGGAGCTAAATTATTATGTCCTCCGACTCCCCCACCACCTCCGTTATCCGAAGGCGTGCCATTGCCATCGTCATCATCACCGTCTCCGTCATCTCCTCCTCCATCACCCGGAGGCGTATCATCATCGTCTCCACCGCCATTATCTCCTCCGTCATCAGGCGGCGGCTCATCGGTATCTCCATCGTCCTCACCTTCAAAACGAAGTTCCATATTAAATCCGGTAACTTGATTTTGGTAAAAATTAGAAGCGCCGGAATCAAAAAATATACTGAAAACATACTCCCTGTCCTGTTCGCGGGAGGCCATTTCACCCAAAGGAATAAAACCGGCCCCGTAGAACTGGGTCAAGTTGCCTGAAAAAAGATTATTGCCGTTCCTTGAAACAGTCAAGTGCAGTTTGTCAGAAACACAAGACGGCCCCGGAGAACAGCCAAAAATGTTAAAGGCCCTTAACAGTATTTCCTGTCTATCTTCAGAGTTATTCGTCACTTTGGCAAATCTATCCACAGACTCACCCGGCACAAAATCACCCTCCAGAAACATTGGCATCTGTTCAAACTGCGCCGATATAGAAGATGCCGCATACGTGGAAACAGGCATAGACAGCAAAACGAAAAAAGAAAAGATTATCAATGCCAGAAATTTGTGTTTTATTGTTTTCATCATAATGGCTTTGGCCTAAAGGACAAAACTTATGTCCTTTATGCTATTTCAGAAATGTCCTTTATCCAAAACATCCCTTAGGCGTCTTTTTACTGCAATATTTCCTGATTTTCAGACAAACCTTCCACGACAGGAATCATGATTTTTACAATGACAACCTTGTTCCCACCAACGGTCTGGTCAATATGGAGTTCGTATTGACCAGATGCCAAATCATTAGGCACTGTCCAAAAAGACGAATCCGGGCCGGTTACGACAACTCCAATTCCCATAAGGTGCTTGCCATCTTTCCATAGGCTTAAAGGCGTGAGGTTTGGATCTGGACCAATGAAGTACAGTTTCTGGCCTGCAGACAGAGTATTGGCCTGTTCGCCCGGTATTCGCGGCTCGTCGGTACTATCAACCGATATCTTAACAAGCACAGTTTCAGTATTAACAGGAGAGACGGTAGTTTCAGAGCTTCCCAACTCGCCTTCTTCCATAGTAATACCTTCATTAGTATTAGTATTTCCTACTTCAGAACCCACCTCTCTTACCGAAGAAGGGGTTGAACCGGATACAGAAGTGGTGCTACTATCACCTGATTGCGCTCCCGCTTCTTTATTCAACACAGCTTCTTCTTCCGCAGAAGCCGCCTCAACAGTGGTGTCATTGCTACTACTAATAGCAGAACCTTCGCTTTTCAAACTTACAATGCTCGATTTGAGTCCTATATGAAATCTCTCTTCATGACTAAATCCTCCACTACCCCAGCTTGGCAAATTTTCCTGCCAAGCTCTGAAAACTACATCAAAATCACAGCCCCGTGATGACTCAAAACCCGGAGAAAATACGTCAAACGACCATACGGAATTTCTGTCTGTGTCTATAGTCAAGTCCTCTTTCAGTCCCCCCATATATACGAGTTCACCGTCCTTATAAACACCTACTGACACGCTAGGGCACAAATCTCCGCTTTGATTTTCAGCCGAAACTGAATACTTAAAGCCCAATGACCCTGTATAAAGGAATTCCGTTTCCACAGAACTGTTACCTGTCATATTTAAGTGAATGCCTTTTTTTGACAAGTCAAAATCCAGTGTGCCTGTTTTAAACGCCGAGCCAATTGCTTCCTTTTCAGCAAAGTAAGCGTCCGTTTGAGCGGGAAAAGCGAGCACAAAAATAACTGCGGCGAGTATAAAGCCTGTAAACGTAATAGCTTTTCTGTTTGTTATGGTTTCAAACGTCATTTTGTCCTTTATTTTGTCCTTTATGTCTTTTATACATTTTCCTCGCGTAATCCGTAACAATCCAGACTAGAGGGGCAATAATCACAACTGCAAACCCTGCGGGATTTTTTACAAAATCCAACACCTTAGCCGCATAAGGCACTTTTGCCACCACCTTGCCCAAAATCTCATCCTCAAACACCGTCGTAGAGTCGGGAAATTCATTTCCATCCCCTTTTGTAACATAAGCGATACGTCCGTTGTCTATTAAAGAGCCATAAACTCTGTGAGTAGTGTAAGGAGCTTCAGGCGACAAGTTGTTCTTTTTGAAGGAAATTATGTCGCCTCTGTTGTAACTTCCAAATGATTTTACAACCACCAGTGAACCGTAAGATATCGCGGGCTCCATAGATTTCGCCCTTACCAATAGGATGTCGTACCCTACAGGCGCAGGCAGGAAAGAACCTACAACGAACAGAGCGGACAGAAGTATGATAATCGCCCCGAAAATCTTAACTATTTTCTTAATCGTGAGCATTAAATCATTTTACACCTTATTGACTATCTTATTAGGGGAACTACGGCTAGTCTATCACCTTGAAAGTTCCAGTACTTTGAGCGGGAGCGGCACATTTGTCGCCTGCGTTACAGCTTTCTTTAATCAAGACCGAGTATATCCCGGACTTAAACGTGGTTGGCACATCCCATACAACTACACTTTGACCAGCGTCAACTCCTTTCTTAATCAGGAATTCTTCGTTAGTGGAGCTATTTTTCAGATATATGTCCACAGCAGAGTCGCTCTTTAAGCCTTGATTCTGCCAGCGTACGCTGAAACTACTTCCTTTAATCACGTTGACTCCCGTTTTGAACGGTTCCGTAACGGTTATTTGAGGATTTTGGCTAGCTACCAAGGTAAAGCTCATAGGGTTGCTACGCCCATTTGAGTTTAAGACCTCTACAGTATATGCACCCGGTACTGTATTCGGAATCGTAAAAGTCAATACATTTGAATCAGAAGCTTTTTGAACGAAAGTAAATGAGCCTTGGCTGTTGCCAAATAAAATGTAGTTGTCTTCTGACTTCAGAAAACCACTACCCGTTATAACTACGGAGTCGCCCGCGACTCCGGATGTTTTAGATATAGCTATGTCAGTCAGAGTCAGAGTGGGTTCAAGTATTGTGAAAGACAGAAGGTTGCTCTGACCGTTTGAGTTTATGACCTGCACATTATAACTGCCGTAAGATATGTCTGGAACTTGGAAGTTTAGCGATTTCCCGTTATGCGATGTGCCTAACAATGACATCGAACCTCCGGAGTTGTTTGATAGCATTACATGGTTGTCTCCATTTACCACAAACCCGTTTCCTTTGATTGATACCGAGTTGAAAGCTTGAGACTTGCTTGGCGTAACGCTTTGAATTGACAGCGAATCTGTTTGTGTGCCGCCGGTAGAGTCTGACGCTTGAATGGCAAATGGCATAGTATTGCTTCGTCCGTTATCATTCATAACCGTAATCAAGTAAATACCTTCAGCAAAGCCTTCAGCAAGGTTAGGCACGGAGAAAGTAAGGATGGCGCCGTCATTTGAAACAGCCGAGAAATTTGTCCCTCCAGTACCATCAAGGGTATTGAACAACACGAAATTTGAACCCACCACAAAACCAGAACCTATGATGGTCACAGTCTGGCCAGACATAGCATTAGTAGGAGAAACTTGATTTATTATTACACTAGAAGAGTTATTAGGGGTAGTACCGCCTCCTCCTAGAGTTGACGGCCAAGTTGCTCCCTCGGTTGTTTGTTTTGCGTCCACCGCGACCAAAGCCGAGAACTGCTTACCTTGGTACTCATTACCGGCCGACGGGTCAAACAGAACATTCAGACGCATATTTAAAGTCTGTCCGGGAGAAAGTACTGTTAAACCGCTATCCGTCCCACTTTGACTCAAAAACACAGGAGAATTTTGAGAAATTCCACTTGAGTTTTGCATCAAAACACTCCACGTAGAGTTGTTTTCGTTAAACTTTTCAACGCTCAATACCTTAAAAAGGTTCTTGTCACCGCTAAAATTCCACGCCCCAGTATAAGATGAGCGGATATGCACCGGCAAACTACCTGTATTTTTCACAGAATATTGTACCAACGCGGACTCACCCGGTGCCCAGTTGTTTACGATTACAGGAAGACTTCCCTGCATCGTCTGCTCCACACCGATTGATAGCGTGCCTGCGGAAAATCGGTTCTCACCTGTTGTTTTACTGTCTGTAAAATATGCTCCTGTTGTACCCACAACTAGAGCAGTTACAAACAAAATTGACCCTATTCCTACAATAATTTTATTCATAAACTTCAAAGTTATTATATTAACGACTATTTTTCTTAGTAAATTGCACAAATATCGATGTAATGTCTAAATTTTGCGCTTACTCACACTGCCTTTGGCTCCTTATCGCGCATTCAAGGTGATGACCGACCAACATAGAAATTAGAATAGCTATATCTAATTCAAACTCTATAACAATGAGCGATTATGTCAAGCATTAAACCTTACGAAATGCTAAAAAACCACGATTGTCAAGGGCAGAAATTATGTCCTTTAGAAT
>JAUYJM010000073.1 GCA_030689285.1 bacterium | reverse complement strand
TTGTCTTTGAGAGAAGCCGTTATTTTGGAAAAAGGCGAAAACTATTTCGCGTGGAAAGAGTTTTTCCAAAAAATCGGCTCGAACCCTGTTCTCAAAGATAAAACGCTTTCATGCAATTGGGGGGAGCTTTGGGAATTCACGGCTTCCGCCGTAGGCGGAAAGGGTTTTGAAAAAATTGACAGCGCGATTTTGGCTCCCGCAAAATCGCTCCGTTTTCTTAATTCCGACAATGTTTCGTTTGGTGGACCCTACCGGGTTCGAACCGGTGACCTCCACATTGCAAATGTGGCGCTCTACCAACTAAGCTAAGGGCCCAATAAAATTTTTTCGTCCTATCCCCGCAGGCAACCTCGCGGGGTGTCTTTCGGAATAAAAGTAATTGCATAATCCCCACTACGAAAAACTATACCAAAAATCTGAAGTTTTTTAAAGTTGTACTATTATTTTGTCGCGAGGTATATAATAGGTATATAATTTAAACTGCAAATTAAGGATAGCTAAATATGCCACTTGACCCAATAAACTGGCCGCTAGTTTATCACAACGCCGTATGCGTAGTCTTTCTTGCAACCTCTGTTTGTTTGGCTTTTTTCGTACTTTTCAAAAATCCTCTAAGGTCTGTCAATATAACTTTTTTCGGTCTGACATACAGCACGGCAATAATATATGCCACGCATCTTATCGGCGTAAACACGGGTAACATATTTCTGGCTGATGCCGCTCTCCAGTGGAACCTGATAATTGTGCCGCTTGTGGCATTCAACAACCATCTCGTGTTTGCCGTGCTCGGCAAGGAATGGCAACAGAGATATTGGATAGCGTCGGTCTATCTCTTGGCGACCGTCCTTACCGTGTTTTTCATAACGTATCCGCGTTTGTTTTTGGACATGCCCGTGCCTAAAATGTATTTTAACTATTACTACGTGCCGGGCGAATTTTACTGGCTGATGCGGGTTTACCAAAACATAATCCCAGTTTATTTCCTCACGCATCTTGTTCTGGCGTTTCGGGGGTCTGTCGGCATTTTGAGAGCCAGATTAAGGTATTTTTTGATAGGGTTGTGTTACGGTTATACCGCCTCGGTCTTCATTCTGCCTCTAATGTACGACATAGAGATAAATCCTATGTATGCTATGACTTTCGGTCTTTACACGGTGTTTTTCGCGTACGCGATACTAAAATATGAACTTTTGTCTATAAGGGTTTTGGCCAAACGCGCGCTTCTTTACTTCTTTTTGATTGTAGCGGTCAGTTTTATGATAATCAGCGCCAACTATTTCAGCGATTTGGCGGCCGACAGGTTTGAGGGCTTCCCTGCTTGGGCGGTGCCGCTTCTCTCCGGCGTGGTCTCGGTATTTATCGGTTATTTGGTGTGGCGCAAAATAAAGGAAGTTGATGCTCTGAAATATGAATTTGTAAATGTGGTTACACACAAATTTCGCACGCCGCTTACTCATATAAAATGGGTGGCGGAGACGATAGCGGGTACGGAAAAACTGGACGAAGCCAGAGAGCTCGCGAAGCAGATAAAAAGCGCGGATAACCGTCTCATTGAGCTTACAAACATTTTAATTGAAGGAACAGATGTGGAAAACAAAAATTACCGTTATCGTTTTAGTTCGCTTTCAATCAACGAACTTTTTAAAGAGACAGAAGAACCTTATGTTCAGTTCGGTAAAAACTACGGAGTAAAGTTTATTAATGATTTACCTGATGGATTGCCTCACATCTTTGCCGACAAGCAGAGAATTATGTCGGTCTTTCAAATAGTGCTGGAAAATGCCTTTACTTATGCAAAGAAAAGTGGAGGCGAGGTGAGGTTGACAGCTATGGCTAGTAAGGCAAGTGTAACGATTCAGATAAAAGACACCGGAATAGGTATCGCAAACTTTGATATGGGCCGTGTGTT
Organism: bacterium; assembly: GCA_030689285.1. Lineage (GTDB taxonomy): Bacteria > Patescibacteriota > Minisyncoccia > Phycocordibacterales. The sequence continues at coordinate 14,443 of JAUYJM010000073.1, read as the reverse complement.
TAGCAAGTTTTTCCGAACCAAGGAAGCTACGAAAATAGATACTGAAGGTATCGGAATAGGACTTTTTATAGCGAAACAAATAGTAATAAGACATGGCGGAAAGATTTGGATAGAGTCGGAAGGTGAAGGAATGGGGACTACGGTTTTCATACGGCTAAAAAGGTCGTAGACGGTTTTAAGAACTTAGTGGTTTGAGGATTTACTACGCGGTTGCCTCCCAATTCTCCCTTAAAAAAAGAGAAAAAATCCCTCCTTGCCGCTCCCACCACCCCTCAATCCCCTCCTCGGGCAGGAGGGGTGGGCAGAAAGTGGATAGTTACCATTTTTACCCTTCTCAAACAGGCAGATTTGTATTAGTATTTTGCTGTATTCCGAATCGTTCCGTAAGATACCCATGAGTTTTAAAAGGGCCTATGGTCTAGTGGTATGACACGTCATTTTCACCCCGTTAGAGATAGTACGGGCTCATAGTAAAATGGTATTACGCGGCATTCGCATTGCCGAGGTCCGGGTTCGATTCCCGGTGAGTCCACCAAATCTCTAACGGGGCGGGTTTGACGAGACGCGAGTTCGATTCTCGCTAGGTCCACAATTCCAAAAAACAGCATCGCCGCGCGGCGATGCTGTTTTTTGAAATTAAGTCAAGATTATAAAAACGGAGCGAATTAGGACAAAAGATTGAAAAAATGGGAGAAAGCTGTTAAGCTCCGACTGGAAATCTCCCGGTCTGTTTTTTTTAGATTGGGAGGCAATAGAAACACCAGAGGAATAGGAGACAACATGAAAACACGCGGTCCTTTTGACCGATTTGACTGTCTTTCGCCGATTGATTACCGATATTGGGACGAAGAGGCGGCGGAGTATCTATCCGAGAACGGCTTCACCAGTTACAAGCTCCTTGTGGAATTGGCGCTTGTAAAAGTACTTCATCGCCGAGGGATTTGTCCGGAAGACGCCGTCAAAGAAATTGAGGAGGCATGTAGCCAAGTGACGACCGCCGAAGTGTACGAGGAAGAAGACCGTATTTGGCATGACATCCGCGCGCTCGTGAATTGCATCTGTCGCAAGGTTTCAAAAGTGTACAGACGCTTCGTACATTGGACAGCTACATCGTTTGACACCAGCGATTCGGCAAACGCCGCTCGCTACAAAGACGTTGTTGAGAAAGTGCTTGTTCCCGCGCTTACGGATTTGGAGGGAGTGCTTATAGCTACCACACTTCGTGAAGCGGAAACGGCGCAAATCGGCAGAACACACGGCCAACACGCGGTTCCGATTACATTCGGCTTCGCGCTCGCCGAATACATCAGCCGTCTTGGCGGTTCAATAGAAGAGTTGAAAGAGCTTGCCGCGAAACTTCCAGGAAAATTTTCGGGGGCAGTCGGAGCATACAACGCCTCCTCTTTGTTCTTTGGAGACCCTGAAGGTTTTGAGGCGGAAGTGCTCGCCGAACTAGGACTTGCTCCAGCCGAACACTCTACACAGATTGTTCCACCGGAGGCGTTGACTCGCCTATTTTGCGAGGTCACAATCGTGGCGGGTATTCTCGCCAACTTGTCTGACGATATGCGAAATCTTCAACGGACGGAAATCGGAGAAGTGGGCGAAGAGTTTGAAGTGGCGCAAGTTGGTTCTTCAACTATGCCGCAAAAACGCAACCCCATTAACTTTGAGAACGGCAAGAGTTGTTGGAAGATCGTCGCGCCTCGTATCGTAACGGTGTTTATGGATCAAATCAGCGAACACCAACGCGACCTTACCAACTCCGCGTCCGCGCGGACTTACGGCGAGATTGTCGCTTACGTGGTTTCAATGACAAAACGGCTGACTCGCACAATGAAAAAGCTCACCGTTGACCGCGCCAACTTGAGGCGCAATCTTGAGATGACAAAAGGCAGTATCGCGGCAGAACCGCTCTATATCCTTCTTGCCGCGTTGGGACATCCAGACGCGCACGAGAAAGTGCGGAAACTTACACTTCAAGCAAGCCGCGAGGGGCGGCCGTTTGAAGAAATCATTTTTGGCGACGCGGAGATGAAAGACTATCTCCAAAAGATGACTCCGCATCAACGGCAGATTCTTTCAAACCCGTCTCTTTACGTAGGCATCGCTTCCAAGAAAGCCACGGCGGTCGCGCAGAGGTGGAAGCAAACTTTTGGACTTTAGGGTCCGCCCCAAGGACGTTGTCGTTTTCACGACAACGTCCTTTTTAACTGACGGCTTTTACCGTTAGTTTTATTTTCGCTTTTCGGTCTCCTACTTTAAGTATTACAATATGTTCCCCCGCTTCCTTTATGGGATGCTCCAGGACAATGTGTTCGGCAGAAATTTCAAAACGCGAGAGCTCTTTGATTTTTGCGGCGATTTCTTCTTTGTGGATACTGGCGAAAAGATGGCCTTTTTCGCTGGCCTTGCCTTCAATTTCAATCTCAAGTTTCTCTATATCGGACATACTCTTGGACAGAAGCTCCCCTTGCACTTTCATTTTCTCTTCAATTCTTTTTTTCTCGGTTTCCACCCATTTTTCCGCGCCTTTGCTTGCGGCTCTGGCAAGACCTTTGGGAATCAGGGAGTTTAGAGCAAAGCCGTCTGACACATTTTTTATATCAAATTTTTTCCCCACCTTCGCAACATCTTTGAGAAGCATTATTTTCATTACTGTAAGCTTATCCGAAATAAGCCGAAAAATCAAGCAGATTTTTAGGGGACTGTTGCCGAATAGGCTTTTGCTGGCGATTTTCTCAAAATTCGAGCGAGGCGAAGTTCCAAATTTTTAGCTTAATGCCGGAGGTATTGGCTAAAAATTTGGAGCTAGCCGCAGCCGAATTTTGTGGAAATCGGCCAAATGGATATTCGGCAACAGTCCCTTACAGTTGTCATTTCTCACTTTGTGGACAAATTGAGAAATTGCGGCAGTCACGAATAGCGGTAAATACCTCTACATCTTTGTATTTGTCAAAATTTCTACAGCTCTGTCAAATTGCGGGTCTAGACCTTTCTCCGCGTCTTCATTTGTGATTTCCACCACTTCATCCGGAGTGAGGCCTTCCTCTGAAATAGATACTCCGTTTGGTGTAAGCCATCTTGCTATGGTTACTTTAAGGGCGGTATCATCTGTAATTGGAATGAGTTCTTGCACCGAACCTTTCCCGAAGGTTGGAGTACCTACGAGTGTCGCGACACCATGCTCCTTAAGCGCTCCAGCCAAAATTTCTGAAGCGGAAGCAGAACCGCCATTTATAAGTATAACCATCTTAAGAGGCCTGTTGCCGAAAAGGTTGTATCCACGGCTTCTGTAGTAATTTGGATTTTTTCCACTGCCGAAATCTTCCTGAACTACGACTTTTCCTTGGGGTATAAACCAGCTTGCCATTTCTACAGATGAATCCAGATAACCTCCGGGGTTATTTCTTAAGTCTAATATAAGTTTATCGGAGCCGGAGAGTACAAACTGACGCAAAGCCTGCTGAAAAAGGTAAGCTGAAGGCGCCGAAAAGTTATAAAGTCGTATGACAAACACGCCACTGTCCTGAAGTCCCAAGGAACTGCCGCTTTTGTCCTCCACCGCCGTACCGTCCACTTCTTTGATTTCAGTATCAATTGTCGGTATGTCTATCACCGCTCGTGTAATTGATATTTCTTTCGGCTCACCTCCTATTTCACGCAGGATTGTCAAGGTTACTTTTGTATCCCTCGGACCTCGTATGAGTTTTACCGCCTGTTCTACCGTCATATTTGTCGTTACTTTGTCGTCAATTTTCAGAATTTTGTCTCCAGACTTAATTCCCGCCTTGTACGCGGGTGTGCCTTTTAGAGGCGCGACCACTGTCAAGATAGCATCTTTTATGCCGATCTCCATTCCCACTCCCTCAAACTGGCCGCTTATGTCGCTTTCAAACATTTCCTTCTCTTCCGGTGGAAGAAACACGGTGTAAGGGTCTCCTAGTGAGCTAACGAGCCCCCCTATCGCGCCCCAGACCTTATCCTGCGTCGTTGTGGTCGCGGTGGCTACGTATTTATTTTCCAAAACCTGCCAGACTTTCCAAAACGAAGCGAAGTCCACGTTTTCAGGCATTCCTTCGGTGGCGTTTATGATACCCATAGAGGCGCTGAAAGCGGTTTGTTGCTGTTTGCCTACGCCAAAACCGAAAACAAAAACACCTATAAAGAGTACCGACACAAAAAACATCCCTCTCCACTTCTGTCTTTTTCCAGAATCATTTTCCATAATTAAATTAAATTATCGCATACGGCGGTAAAACCTGCAACTCACGGTTTTAGTACGGAGGCGTAGTACGGAGGCGTTGCCTCCGTACTAAGGGGAGACTCCTTTGCGCCACCGTGCTTTGTCGCTAAAGCTCTAGCGGCATGCGACTAAGCTCGGCGGCATGCGGTACAAAAGGAGGCGTAAGGCCACTTTTTACTAGGCGTGAGTGGTTACCTCGCCCCCTGTTGCTACTTTACACTTTTTGCTTTACACCTTAAACTTATGCTTATGATAACTCGTTACAAACATAAAAATTTGCATTGGATTGACATAGATTCGCCTTCGGCAGATGAGATTCGTAAGATAAGTGATGAGTTCGGGATACATCCTGTCGTATCAAACGAACTTTTAAGCCCCACTTTAAAGCCCCGAGTGGATCTTTACGAAAATTATATTTATTTGATACTTCACTTCCCTTCCTTTCATGGCGCTCTCGGTGAACGGAAAATAAACGAAGTTGATTTTATCATCGGCCGCGATTTTATCTTGACAACTCACTATGAAGAAATAGACGCGCTCCATAAGTTTTCAAAAATATTTGAAGTCAATTCTATTTTGGACAAAAGCGACATAGGCAAGCACGCGGGTTTCGTTTTCTTTTACATGGTGCGTGAGGCCTACCAGTCTCTTTTAAACGAGCTTGAGGCCGTAAAAGATTCCCTGGAACGAATACAGGAGCGAGTGTTTCGGGGCAAGGAAAAAGAGATGGTGCGCGAACTTTCATACGCCAGTAGAAATCTGTTGGACTTTACGAGAGCTACCAAACTTCACAAGGAAGTCCTTCATTCCTTTCAGGTGGCGGGAGAAAAGTTTTTCGGAGCCGATTTCACATATCACCTAAGAAGCATTTTAGGAGAATATTACAAAGTAGATGACGCGATTTCCGGTAACCGCGCGTTTCTTGAGGAACTCAGACAGACCAATAATTCTCTTCTTTCCACAAAACAGAACGAGATAATGAAAGTCCTTACCATAATGGCTTTTATAACTTTTCCGCTTTCCCTTATAGCCGGAATTTTTGGTATGAATACGGATAATCTTCCGATAGTCGGCCATCCGCAGGATTTTTGGATTGTCGTGGGACTAATGGCGATTTTAACGGCGATTTTCTTTTGGTTTTTCAAACATAAAAAGTGGCTTTAGACATGTAACGCGAAACATGTAACGTGTAACACAAGAAGCCATGACCGAGCGAATTTCGCCTAAGGCGAAATTCGCTCCATGTTACGAGTTCCATATTTCGTGTTCCATGATTAAACTTTACAACACTCTCACTCGGCAAAAAGAAGAGTTTAAACCAAAAGACCCTTCGTCCGTCGGCCTTTATTCGTGCGGGCCGACTGTTTATGACTGCGCCCACATAGGAAACTTGCGGGCCTTTGTTTTTGTGGACACTTTGAGGCGCGCTTTGGAGTACAGTGGCTATAAAGTGAAGCATATAATGAACATTACCGACATCGGCCATCTCTCGGGCGACGGAGACGAAGGCGAAGATAAAATGACAAAAGGCCTCAAACGCGAAGGTCTTGACGTTACTCTTTTAGGAATGAAAAAACTCGGCGAAAAGTACACTGAAGCTTTTCTTGAAAATTTGAAGGATATGAATATTTTGGTTCCTTCTCAAATGCCAAAGGCCAGCGACAACGTGGATGAAATGCAGGAACTCATAAAGAGATTGGATGAAAAAGGTTTTGTGTATAGAACATCGGACGGTTTGTATTTTGACGTGTCTAAATTTCCGAATTACGGCAAGCTTGGCAATACCTCGCTTGAGGGCCAACGCGAAGGCGCGAGGGTTGCGGTAAATTCAGCAAAGAAAAATCCCGCGGATTTTTCGCTTTGGAAATTTAACGATATAGGTTGGGATTTTAAAGGTTACGACAAAGGTTTTCCCGGTTGGCACATTGAATGTTCGGCAATGTCTCGCAAATATTTGGGTCAGCCGTTTGATATACACACGGGCGGAGTGGACCACATAGGCACACATCACAACGGCGAAATTGCCCAGTCGGAAGCGGGATATGGCGAGCCTCTTGCAAATGTTTGGATGCATAATGAGCATCTCATATATAAAGCCGCATCCTCCGCTTCGGGAAGCTCTGATGAGCCAAAGAAAATGGCGAAATCCGCAGGTAATTTTATTACCCTGCGGGATGTCAAAAATCGAGGTATCCACCCGCTTTCGCTTCGCTATTACTTCTTGCAGGCGCATTACCGCTCCCCTATTGAATTTTCTTGGGACGCTCTTGAAGCCGCTCAAACCGCCTATTTCAAGTTGCTTTGGAAAATGAACGAGTTAATGTCTTCAGACAAAGAAGACAAGATTAATGACCTCTTCGTAAAAAATATTGAAAATGCCATACAGGATGACTTTAATACACCGAGAGCGCTCTCTTTTGTCTGGACAGAACTGCGAAATCCTTTGTCTTCCAGCTCTCTTGAAAAAGCAGTAATTGAGTCGGATAAAGTCCTCGGTTTAGACCTCAAAGTTCAAGCCAAAGAACTTGCCAAAGAGCAAAAAAATATTCCCGCAAAAATAAGGGATTTATCGGCAAAAAGAGAAGAGGCCCGCCAAAACAAAGATTTCAAAAAAGCCGATGAAATTCGCGCCGAAATAGAAAATGCCGGCTACACCATAATGGACACCGACTCTGGTCCATTAATCCGCAAAGATGCTTAATGCAGAAAGCTCCCATGACTACCTGTATTCCTCATGTAAATTATTAAAAAAAACGTGGTGGCCACGATTTTGCCACGATTTTGCCACGATTTTGGCCACGATTTTCACAAAAATCCTCAATGAGTCTTGCGAAAGCTCCACGCATTCGCTTTCTCACCCTTTAAAGGGAGAATAAATCCCTCCTTGCCGCTCCCACCACCCCCGTATTCCCTCTCCTCGGGCAGGAGGGGTGGGCAGAAAAGGGAGAAAAAATCCCTCCCCGCATTCAGACCCAAAATGATAAATGATACCGATAAAAAAGTGTTCGTCTGATTGCCGTTTCAGGGGGGCTGAGGCTAGCTTTAATTATCCAGACCTATCCCCGACAGCATAATTTTCGGAACTTGCGAGCGCGACTGGCGCGAGCACGAGGAAAATTTCAGCAGAAATTTATCCGTGTCCGAAAATTATGCTGTCAGGGGACGGGAAACTAATTATCCCCAACTTGCCCACACTTGCCCACAAAATACGCAGGTTTTCGCGGTTTACGGAAATGGCGCGCCATTTTGGGTGTGATAGAATTCTCCTATGTCTGACTACGCGGAAATCAAAAATAAAGTAGTGCGAAACATCCGCATTCCGCCGCAGAGTATAGAAGCGGAAAAAGCGATGCTTGGCTCTATTATGCTTCGGCCGGACGCTCTTCTTGATATCCTGGACTTTATAAACGAACGCGTCTTCTACACGGAAAGACACAAGGTAGTCTGGAGGGCGATGCTTGAGCTTTATGGCAAATCAACTCCTATTGACCTTCTATCCCTATCTTCGCGTCTCAAGGAGAGAAATGAACTAGACCAGATAGGGGGCGCGACATACCTCACGGAACTTGTAAATGTCGTGCCTTCTTCGGCTAATATAAAATACTACGCCGATATGGTGCAGAAGAAGTTTATGATGCGCTCTCTTATAGAAGCATCTGAATATATTTCGCATCTCGGCTACGATGAGGCGGGAGATTTGGAGGAGCTTTTGGACAAAGCGGAAAAAAAAGTTTATGAAATAACAAACTTTTCAGGAGTCCACAAGTTTATAGAGCTTAAAGATACTTTGGGTGAAGCGTGGGAGCGGTTGGATAGACTCCATCGCTCAAAAGGCGAGCTTCGCGGCGTGCCTACAGGATTCAAAGAGCTGGACAATAAACTTGCAGGACTTCAGAAGTCCGATTTAATCATTCTGGCCGCGAGGCCTTCAATGGGAAAAACTTCTTTGGCGCTGGATATCGCTCGTCAGACGGCGGTGGCCCACAATATTCCCGTGGGACTGTTTTCGCTTGAGATGAGTTCGGCGCAACTGGTAGACAGAATGCTGGCGGCAGATTCCCAAGTGGACGCGTGGAAGCTCCGCACGGGCAAGCTTACTGTGGACTCTGAATTTGACAAAATCAGAGACTCGCTGGACAAACTTTCAAAAGCGCCCATTTATATAGACGACCAACCAGGGAATAATATTTTAAAAATGCGTTCGGTTGCAAGGAGGCTTAAAAGTGAAAAAGGTCTCGGTCTTATCGTGGTGGATTACCTCCAGCTTATGGTGCCGACAAACGCTCGCGCTTCAGACAATTTGGTGCAGCAAGTTACGGAAATTTCGCGTTCGCTCAAGCATTTGGCCAGAGAGCTTGACGTGCCAGTTCTCGCGCTATCACAGCTTTCTCGCGCCGTAGAGAGTCGTGGCGGAAAGCCGAGACTTTCTGACCTTCGCGATTCGGGTTCAATAGAGCAGGATGCTGATGTGGTGATGTTTATACATAGAGAAGATAAATACAAAGAAGATTCGGATAGACCGAATATAGCGGAAATTTTAATTGAGAAACACAGAAACGGACCTACCGGAAAAATTGAGCTTTATTTTGATGAAAAGAAGGCAACCTTCCTGTCTCTGGAGAAATCCGATTTTGGTGAGTTTGAGTCGGCGGAAAGCAAAAATGAAGAGTTTTGAAACCTTGAATTACGAAATGTCTTTTTCGGCGAGTCTTTTTGGCGCACGGAGATTTTTTACTAAAAATCTCCTCTCTCGGGCGAGAGCCGCGCCTCAAAAAGCCCTCTCAAACCTCGCCTCAACACCATTTCGTAATTCAAGGTTTGAAAAAGCAAAAGTAGGTCTCAAATTACCTTTTGTTTTTACCCGCCTTCGCTTTTTTCCATTATGAACTGCATAGAAAAACTAACCGAAATTTTTCGAAGATTTCCCGGGATAGGACCTCGCCAGGCGAGGCGTTTTGTGCATTACCTTTTGACTGAAGGCGAATCGGCTCGGGAGAATCTGATTCTCACTGTGGCAGAACTTAAATCAAGCGCGCTTCAATGCTCTTCTTGCTTCCGTTTTTTTACAAAAACAGGACGTGACTCAAGGACATGCGCTCTCTGTTTAGACAGCACGCGGGCAGGCAGTTCTCTTATGGTGGTTGCGAAAGATGTGGATTTGGAGAGTGTGGAGAAAAGCCGCACCTATGATGGGCATTACTTTGTCCTCGGCAACACGATTTCTTTTACGGACAAGGAGCCGGAGAAAAATGTAAGAATGGCGGAACTTACGGCTCGTATAAATAAAGAGGTGAAGCAAGGGAAACTCAAGGAAATTATACTGGCGATGAGTTTGAATCCGGAAGGCGAACATACCGCTGAAATTATACGAAAAGCTATTTCCCCGCTTCTTCAAGATGCGAATGTTAAAATTTCCACGCTTGGGCGAGGTCTCTCCACTGGCACAGAACTTGAATATTCTGACGCGGAAACAATCAAAAATGCTCTTCAAAACAGGAAAAGCTAAGAGCCTATCTCCAATTGGGGCTTAACATAAGGTTTACATTGCGGTTTATCCGCTAAACTTTATCCAAAAACTCAGCTATATTCTCTTTCGATTTCAGAGGGATTGACACACGAAAGGATGTTCCCTTGTTTTGTTCGGAAGTAAACGAGATTGTACCGTGGTGCGCCTTGATATATTGATTGCATATATAAAGGCCGATACCGCTACCGTGGCTAAATTTGTCTCGGGCATTGCTTGCGCGGTAAAACTCGGAAAATATTTTTTCTTGCTCAACCTTTGGAATGCCGATACCTGTATCTGAAACATCAAAGTACATATTCACTTTGTCGTTTGTTATGCGAAGCACGATTTGCTTTCTGTCTAAAATCGTGAATTGTAGCGCATTTTCTAATAAACTCTGAATAATGATGCGAAGGCGAAGTATGTCCACCTCCACTTCTCGGTTTCGGTCAAGTTTTATATCGGAGATAAGTTCAACCCCCTTCTCATCGGCGCCGTAGCGATACTTCTCCTCAATTTCCCGAACCATCTCCTCCACTTTTCCGAGAGTGGACCATTCAAGAACCACGGAAAGCTTTCTAACATCTCGCAGACTGACATCCAAAAGATTTATCGTATGCATGACGGTTGTTTGTATGGATTTGACGACGCCGTCTAGCATACTGAAATCTTCTGGAGTTATCACGTGTTGGTACTTCTTGATTATGAGCTTTATCGCCCAGCCTGTTGATGTCAGACCTGTACGCATCTCGTGTGTGATAAGAGCAATAGTCTCTTCGCGCAACGCGCTGTCTTTTTCTAGAATGCTTGCTTTCTTCTTCTCAAATATGGCCGCGGCGATTAATATTCCGACAAAAACGCTAGCCGACACGACGAATGTAGTGCGCTCCTGTTCAAGATATGGCATCCTGTACGATAGAGCGAGATAGCCAAGCGCGGCACCTACGACGCCCCCGAGCATATAGGTGAGGATTCTCTCTAATGCGTTCAGTATCATATTCCTATAATTAGAACGGCGACTCCGATGAAAAGGATACAGCTTGCCGTTTCTTTGCAAATACTAGAGCGCTTATGATAAGGACCGGCGCGAGAAATTGGAAAAACGCGCTAGTGAGAAAAGCTCCACTGAGCATACTGGCATTCGCTACAACACAGCAACTTACTACTCCAGCGCCTCCGCCAAGAGCCTTTATTTTCTGCGGAGGACCGATTCGCATTCCGAAAATAAGTATGGCGCCTCCCACAACGAGGCCGTTTACAACAATGTCATACCAGAGAACGAATGGCATCAGGAGCGTTTTCCGTTCTGGTGTCTGCAAGAACCATGTGAAAATCATCACGGATACAATGAGCGTTACAAAAAATACGATGCGTCTCGTGCCTTTGGAAAATGAGCTGAACGGAAACTTCATCATATACGCGGAGCCGACAAACACCGCAAGCGCGGCGATTTCGCCGTAAAGAAGGTTCATGGTATGAAATTCAATACCCATAAATATCATAGCCAGTGCTTGGTAAACAAGGAATGCAAGGAACGCGCCTAAAAGCTCGTTGCGTTCGCGCCGGTAGGACTTCAGCACAAGAAAAGCGCAAAAAGCATAAAAAACTCCTGCCGCGTACATAAGAAAAACGTCAAGATGGAGCCCCAGAACCAAAATATCCGATTGCATCATTGGTACCTCTGCCATATGTGTTCTAATATTTTATCTAATAAACCATTAAATTTTAGCACACCTGCTACAAAAACGGCAACATCCATTACCCCTACAATGATACCATCTCAAAGGGATCCTTAGTTTCGGATTAGCGATAGAATTGCTCTGTCTGTCAAGATAGAAGCCGAACAATAATTATCACAAGCGCGACGACAAGTAGCGTATGGATAAGATTTCCTCCAACTTCAAAACTAAAACCAAGAAGCCAGAGGACGAATAAGATAAAGATAAGTGTCCAGATCATTTTTGTTCGCGATTATATAATATTTTAAGTTTTTTCAATCCTCTATGAGCTTGCACGGCAACGGCATTTCTAGTTTGGCCCGTGATAAGAGATATTTCTTTGAGCGAGAGACTTTGCGCGTATCGCATACGCATAATTTCTTGATACTTTTTAGGAAGGCGTGGAATCAAAAGAAACGCCGTTTTACCGTCGAAGACATTGAAAGTACGCTCCGAATGGTCGGTACTGGGCTCGTAACCCGCCTCAAGGAGAACATCAAGCGATGTTGTTTTGCGTTTACGGTACTCGTCAATAATAAGTTGATTGAGGACGTGATAGAGAAAAGCTTTCATTATGTCAATCTTTCCCCCTCGCGCAAGGTACTTCCATGTTTTTATGAATGTATCTTGAACCAAGTCGTCGCTTGTCGCTTTGTTGCGAACTTTGAAAAAGGAAAAGGAATTCAGCCCTTTCGCGTAGGTGTTGTACGCCAGAGTTAACATTACTCCATTTCTTTGTAATTCTTGTCCTATAGTTAGTCATCATATTAATTAAGACGTGTGAGAAAGCATTTTATTACAAGCGCATTACAGAAGAACCGCGATATTCAAAGAATCTCTATATTCTAGCTAGTATTTAGCCGATTAAGATTCCGCGCTTATTACGTCGCGGTTACAGTCTGTCGCAACGGAGAAAATACTTTATCAAATTATAGCACAAACTCGCCTCAAAAGCGAGCTTAGGTAATTATGTAATGATGGAGACTTGCTGTCGGCACTATTTGTATGAAAAACACTAATAAAATCTCGGGGCAGACGCTTACTAGAGCTCCACTCGGAGCGGATTTCGCGGACCATTTTTGGGAAAAAAGTTGGACGTACATTAAAACTGTTGTAGATATCGTGCGAGAGCCGGTCTTAATACTTGATAAAAATTTCAACGTCTTAGTGGCTAATGAATCTTTCTACCGAACATTTCAGGTAGAACCAAAGGACACAGAGAAAAGAAATGTCTATGAATTAGGAAATGGTCAGTGGAACATTCCCGCGCTGCGAAAACTCTTGGAGGATATTCTGCCTAGAAATACTTTTTTTAAAGGTTTTGAGGTTACTCATGATTTTCCTTCTATCGGTCACAAGGTAATGATTCTAAATGCTCGCCAAATTTATGTCAAAGATGACGCTACTTTTCCGCCTATTATACTGCTTGCCATAGAAGATGTTACTGAAATGATGGCTGTCGCGGAGTCTATAGCGGTTCACGCCAAGCAGATGGAAACAAAGCTCACCGAGCGCACAGACAGGTTGGAGATTCATATAGGCAATTTAGAAAAAGAAATCCGTGAACTGAAAAATAAGTCGTAAAGCTGGCGGCAGGTGTTTGTAATAGTGTTGAACTTGGGGCGGCACATATATTGGAATTACGCACAAATGAAAAGGTCGATTATGCAAATATTTATTTATAAGTTAAACAAAAATTATATGGAAAAAACAATAAATTTACAAAACAATATATCACGCGCGATTCTTCTATACGGCGTAGCCATGATAACACTGTTTGCCATTATGTTCTTCGGGGTCCCGAGCGCTTCTGCCGCGATAACAAGCCATTTGGATTTGGGCGACCGCAACGCGGAAGTTACTGAACTTCAAGCATATTTGGCTACGGACCAGAGTATTTACCCCGAAGGTCTCGTCACCGGCTATTTCGGCCAACTTACCAAAGCGGCCGTGGAAAGATTTCAAACCGCGCAGGGAATTGTTTCCCAAGGAACTCCCGCCACTACCGGCTATGGCCGAGTCGGCCCTAAAACATTAGCCGCTATTAATGCGCTATTGGTGAGAGGTGACATAAACGCCCCCCTCATCACAAGTGTAAATATAAGTACGGGAAATACTGGCGCCGCGATTAACTGGACGGCAAGTGAGATGGCTAGAGGAAAGGTCTATTACAGCACGTTACCTATCAGATTAAGCAACATATTTGATGTCACGGGTGTCTTTTCCGGAGAACCGAATGTAAGTGGTACATTGGCTACGTACGACGGAGTCGCTAGGACGAATCATATGGTGAGCATCAGTGGCTTATCGCCCAACACAAACTACTATTATCTGGTAGAAGCGCTTGACTCATCAAACAACGTTAGCATTACTGCTCCAGCATCTTTCCGAACAAACCAATAATACATATTGATGGTTCACAACAAAAAAACACCGATAATACGGTGTTTTTTTGCTGATAAACTTTGAGTTACGAAACTCGCTTCCGATGGATTTCTTTTTAATTTCGTGCGAGGCGAAGCAAAAATTATGAGGCATATACAAGCGTATCTGTTGAATAATTTTTGCAAAGCCGTAGCCGAAATTGAAAATAAAGACACGGATTTGGAGTTTCGTAATTCAAAGTCATAAAAAAATTACGCAAGTATATTCAGAGCGGAAAGTGTTACCAATTCTTGCTGGAGATGACTCTTCGTATGTAAACTTTTTTCACAATTATCTCAATTGTAACTCAATATTTATTTTTTAAAAATGGCATCGTGAAAGCGCGCCCTTGTTGTGCCGACTTTAATGTTTGACGACAGGGTTTTGGAGCAAAATGCCGGCTCCTTGCTCTACACCCCCACACCTATATAGGTGTGGGGGTACACTCTCCCCTACCAAGAAAAATCCCAGTAGTTTCTCTCATGCTAGGTGTGGGGAGGAATACGGGCGGGGTTTCGGCTTTTTGTTTTGGCGAGATTCGGGGCGGGC
>JAUYJM010000068.1 GCA_030689285.1 bacterium | reverse complement strand
ACTAAAAGCAAAACAATGGTGGCTGTCCCCATTTGTTACACTAAAAGCAAAACAATGGTGGCCGTCCCCATTTGTTCACTAAAAGCAAAACAATGGTGGCCGTCCCCATTTGTTCACTAAAAGCAAAACAATGGTGGCTGTCCCCATTTGTTATGGTGGCTGTCCCCATTTGTTCAATAAACGCTATAAGTCATATAGCCGATTGTAGCGGATTATAGTGGTAAACAGATATATCCCTATCTTTATTAAACAGTACAGAAAAGTGCATATAATCAGTAAACTTTAACTGCAAAACTCGGCACGTCAAAAGATTCTGGTTTTTCTTGCTTTTTATAAGTGCGTATGGTAAACTTTAACTACAAATGCCTTCGGGCTCGCCCTGCGCAAGCGGGGAGAAAAATAAGAAAAGCCGTCAGAGCAAGTCTTTGGCGGCTTTTCTGATTTTTTCAAAGATTTTGTGATCAACAAAACCAATTTTGTTTATCAATCGTTTAGTATCAATGAGACGAATTTGTGAAATAATAGCGAACCCATTTCTGTTGTCTACTTTTCCCAAAGAAACATGATAAGGATTTTTCTTTTCTGATGTGGTAAGCGGTATAACCAAGCAGACTTGTTTACTGAATCCTTTGATTATTAATACAGGTCGCTCGCTATCTGATCCGGTTCCGTCTTGTTCAAAACCAACATTCACGCCAAGTGAACACCACCAAATTTCTCGCTTGTGATACAACTTATTTTTATGTTCGGCGTGAATTCGCTTTTTGTTTGTATTCCATGAATCAAAATCTTTTTGCACGATGTAAATGATTTTATCATGTTTCAAATGTTTTCGCCCTATCGCATCGCGAAATAATTCAAGCCCCGCCACCCGCGGGAGAATTTCAGAAAAGCGCGCAAGTCCTAATGTTGTTGTGTTATACTTTTCTTTGGAGGTCTTTATGAAAGAAAGAAATTCACTCAATGGCTTTGCGAAAGCCACACGGATAGTCAACACGCCTTTCGTCTGGACTTGCCGTACCACGGTTTCCTTGCTACAGGACGGGCATTTACTTTGGATGGCAGAAGGTGAAGTGTCATGCAATTCAATTTTCGGAATCTGTCGTTTTTATCCTAAAGACGCTTCGGCGGACGATGTGGTGGATATCGTCGCGGATAGAATCCGTGTAGGAAAAAGCGGTGTGGAAATTTATGTCCGAAACACATAACTTCGTCTCGGCGGTTTGCGCGGAGACGAAGTATTTATGATATAATGGCTGAAAAGAGAAAATTCCGCGTCAACCAGTCAGCTATCGCTTCATCAGTTTAAAATATAGGCAATTAAATTTTTATAAATATGGGCATTTCAAAAAAAACGGCAATTTTGTGGGTGGGAGGAGTTGTAATAATTTTGGCGGGCGTTTATCTTTTAGCGGCGGTCGCGGCGAAGCCCGTCGAGCTTGACGCTTTTGCGCAATGCCTTGGCGATAAAGGCGCGACTTTTTACGGAGCGTTTTGGTGTTCTCACTGTCAAAATCAAAAGGCGATGTTTGGAAAATCCGCGGCAAAACTTCCATATGTGGAGTGTTCCACGCCAAACGGACAAGGTCAGCTTCAAGTCTGCAACGACAAACAAATAGAAGGTTACCCTACATGGGAGTTTGCGGACGGTTCGCGTCTTTCCGGAGAAATACCTCTTGAAACTTTAGCGGAGAAGACGGGTTGCGAGTTGCCACGAAGTGGATAATCAATTTTACTAATGGTTACTTACATAAATTTTACACTTGCGGTCTTGACTGTGACGGCAGAGGCGCTCGTGGCGCTTTTTATCATCTCAAGATTTTTAAAAGAAGGAAATTTCTTGCGTAAATTTTTCTTTTCTTATGGAAAATGGTTGGCTTTTAGCGCGGCGCTTATCGCGGTTTTAGGCAGTCTGACTTACTCTGAAATAGTGGGCTACGATCCCTGTAAACTCTGTTGGATTCAGCGTATTTTTATGTACCCCTTGGTTCTTGTGCTCGGAGTCGCGCTCTGGAGGCGTGAAGTCAAAAACCTGATTCCTTACATTTTGATTTTAGCTATACCCGGGGCAATTGTCGCCGTTTCGCACTACTACTTGCAGGTTTCGGGCGTCTCTATCTTTCCTTGCGACGCAGTCGGCTATTCTGCCGCTTGTTCCCAGAGGTTTGTGCTTCAGTTCGGCTATATTACTATCCCCATGATGGCTCTGTCTTCGTTTTTACTAATAACGGTTTCTACTTTGGCGATAGGCAAAAAATAAATCCGTCTGAAAAAATCAATGTGCTATTGAGAGAGCAGTGACCTCTTTTGCCCCGGACTTCAGCAAGATTTTTCTAGCTTCGGTTACCGTAGCTCCGGTGGTTATTACGTCATCTATTATTATGACAGTCTGGTCTAAGACTTCTTCCGGTTTTGCTACGGCGAAACATCCCGAAAGGTTTTTCATTCTCTCCCTCCTGTTTTTCTTGGTTTGACTTTGCGTGTTACGCGTTTTTTTTAAAATTTCGCTTGAAACTCTACAGAACCTGCCCCCGTCAATTTTTTGAATTTCTTCAGTAATCAAGTCGCACTGGTTGAATCCTCTCTCTTTTATACGGTGGCGAGAAGCCGGTACGGGTATGACGAGAACGGGTTTTTCTGAAAGTCCGTAGTCTTTTTCGGCCGCGTACGCCACGATTTCGCCGTGTAGCATTTCCGCCGCCAGACGGGCAAGCTTTCTATTTCCTCTATATTTTATTTCCCAAACCAGAGTTTGAGCGAACGGGTCGCTGTATTTGACTATACTCCTCGTCCAGATTTGCGGTAGCACGTCGGCTGGCGCGGTTTTTTCCAAAAAGTCCTCCGGGCGCATTCTTTCAAGCTCCTTAACCAAGAAGCTTCTTGGAAAAAAGAAGTCAAGAATTTTTTTGTACCAGCGAGTCGCCACGTTTTCATTTGCATAAATCATCTTAAGTATATGATATAATAAAATCAAATATTTATGGCAAGCGTACTGAAGAATATTTTCGGGCTATTTTCAAAAGGGAGCCAAAGCGTCCTTGGAGTTGACGTCGGTTCCTCGGCTATAAAGATAGTCCAGTTGAGAAAGCAGAGCGGTAGGGCCGTGCTAGAGACTTATGGAGAACTCGCTCTTGGTCCTTACGGCGGCGGACGTATCGGTCATGCCGTAGCTTTACCTCCCGAAAAAATAATTGAAGCTTTGGCGGATGTCATAAAAGAGGCAAATGTGACCACTTCCTTCGCAGGACTTTCCATACCCCTTTCCGCCAGTCTTGTCGCTCTTATAGAGCTTCCGGTCGTCACAGAAAGCCAGCTCGCCCAGATGGTGCCTATTGAAGCGCGCAAATACATTCCGGTACCGGTCTCTGAAGTGATCTTGGATTGGTTTGTCGTGCCTAAATCTGAAAAGGAGTTGAATCAAAACGCAGAAGAGCATCCCGCGTCCTCTACGCCGCCTGTTATAAAAAATGAAGTTTTACTGGTTGCCATACACAATGAAACAATAAACAGATATCAGTCTCTCGTCCAGTCTTTGTCGCTCAACACGAGTTTTTTTGAAATTGAAATTTTCAGTACCATTCGTTCTTGTCTTGATAACGAGCGGACACCCGTCTTGATCTGCGATATAGGAGCCGCGGCCACAAAAATCGTGGTGGTGGACGGCGGAATTATCAGGGTTTCTCACATAATAAATAGAGGTTCGCAGGAAGTGACCATGGCCATCGCCAGGGCCGCGAACGTATCGCTTCCGGAAGCGGAATCAAAAAAGAGAGAGTTTGGTCTTGCGTTGACCATCAAAGACAAATCCCTTCAAAACGTTCTTTCTTCTTCCGTAGGTCATATAATAGCCGAAGTGGGTCGCGTAATGTCTGACTTCAACCGAAAAAATCATAAGGTGATATCTAACGTAGTAATTTCCGGAGGCGGCGGTTCCCTTAAGGGCTTAAAAGAGCTTGCAAAACAGGAGCTTAGTGTGGAGGTGAAAATGGCCGACCCTTTTTCAAAGGTAGACACGCCCGCTTTTCTTCAACCTGTGTTGCAAAGCGCAGGTCCGGAATTTTCCGTAGCTATAGGTCTGGCGTTGAGAAAACTTCAGGAGTTGTCGTAGCGGGGCTATACACACCGCAGGTGTGTTAACGGCGAGAGATTGGTTGTATAATTTAAGAACGATTGCTTTTGTTGGCGCTTGCATATTCTTATAGTGGGTGGCAGGCGAGTAAAATTGCGTCAAAACACTTATTATTATGGACCCGAACTTCAAACCTTCTTTCATACCGAAGAAAATTACTTCCGACCCTCAAAAAACCACTTACCGAGGTTCTAGGATTAGTATTTTTTCTCTGATTGCCGTTGTCGTTTTTATCGTAACCATAACCGCGGCTGGAGGCGTGTTCTTTTACCAAAAAACACTGGTAAAACAGTTAAACGAAAAAAATGCCGAACTCATCAAAGCCAAACAGTCGTTTGAGACGGAGACAGTGGAAGAATTGATTCGCACAAGCAAACGAATCTCCGCCGCTAAAACTCTACTGGCCGAACATATCGTCGTGCATCCAATTTTTGAGCTTCTAAGCGAAAACACTCTTCAGACGGTTCAGTTTACCAATTTCTCTTATTCCAGAAGCTCATCTGGAGAAGTCAACCTTTCTATGAACGGCAAGGCCAAAAGTTTTGATTCGGTTGCTCTTCAATCCGATATTTTCGGTCAAGAGAAAAATTTCCAAAATCCCGTATTTAGCGGTTTCAATCAGGACGAGGATGGAAACGTAACTTTCTCCTTCACCGCGACAGTGCCGGCATCTTTCGTAACTTTTACTTCGGAATCGGACGAAGAAGCGGATGAATAATAAACTATTATGAAGTTTATCACTCCATTGATTTTGATACTTTCGTCTGTCGGGCTATTTATGATGTATATAAATCCGCAATACGCGGGCGTCACGGGCGCCGACGTCTTTGAGGCGAAAAGCATAAAAGAATTAAAGCAGGATATATTAAACTACGATGACGCTCTGCAGAAGACGCGTGATTTGGAAACGATAAGAACGGGTCTTTCAGACAAATTCAAAAGCGTGTCTGAAAAGCAAAGGGAAAGACTCATAAAACTTCTACCAGACCATATTGACTCTGTGCGGCTGATTATTGATATGAACGGCATAGCCGCTTCAAATGGCACGGCGCTTTCGGGTATTTCATTGAGTACAAAATCTTCCGGAGCCGGTCCGCAACCCAGCGGGACGGAAGGCGAGTCCGGTTCTGCCGGTCAGCCGAACCTGCTTGGGCCGCAGACTACGCTTTACGACAGCGTGGAGCTAAGTTTTTCCACAAGCGGTTCCTACGAAGAATTTCTCTCGCTGGTGAGAGACCTTGAAACAAGTCTTAGGATAGTTGACATCATCTCAATAAACATTTCCGAAGGAGATGAAATATATACTTTTGGATTTTCTATAAGAACTTACAGGCTTAAGTAGGACTTAAATATGGAATTTTACAAGAAAAACAAAAAAGTTATTCTCATATCCTTCGCGGGGGTGCTTTGCTTCTCGGCTATTTACTGGTTTATGTTTAAGGATGACGCGGATGTTTCGGACCAAGATTTTTTAGTAACACAGGTGTCGGTAAGCCCGGGGGATTTGATTGTCGGAAGAGAGCTTCTAGGTTTGTTATCAAGACTGCGTATCACCACGCTAGACACGGAATTTTTTGACAGGCAAGATTTCTTGAGTCTTCAGGATTTCAGCCGAGAAATTACCGCTCAACCTGTGGGTAGGGAAAACCCTTTCGCGCCGTTTGAGAGGGTGTCGCCTGGCGCATCTGAAACTGAAAAAGTTTCTCCGTCAGCATTTTAGAGAGGGTGCTTCACGCATGGAGTATTCTCCCGCAATCTGTCCTTCTTTGTCTTATGGCCCCCTGAAACATACTTGCGCGCGTATGGGGGCGCGACACCTCTTTAATTTCTTTATTGATTTTATAACTTCAGGTAAAATTTTATGGGTTTTTTAGAAGATATCGCAAAAAAAGGAATGATTGGGGCCGTAGATATAGCCGCGATAAAAAATGAGGCGACAAAAACCGGTGTGCCAGTAGACTCCGTGCTTTTGAAAAGAGGGGTTAAAAAAGACACTCTTCTTAAGGTTAAAGCGGAGTATTACGGCATACCGTTTCGCGATTTAAAAGGCAAGGAAGTTCCTTTTGAAATACTCAAATACGTGCCGGAAGAATCCGCCACTTTTTATAAATTTGTTCCAATAGGGGTTGTTGATAAGGTGCTTGAGGTCGGAGTGGTGGACCCCGACAATTTGGAAGCTCGGGACGCGTTGAGCTTCATATCTTCAAAGCTTGGAATCCCTTTTAAATTATTCCTCATTTCCGTGGAAGACTTTGAGAAAATCTTAGACTCGTACAAGGGTCTTTCAGGCGAGGTGACAAGAGCTCTTACGGAGCTGGAAACGGAACTTTCTTCGGAATCAAACAGCGTAGAGCTTCTTTCTTCCCAAAAACAGCCGGAAAGCGACGCGCGAATTGTAGAAGACGCTCCCGTTACAAAGATTGTGGCGACCATACTTCATTATGCCACGGAAGGCCAGGCTTCAGACATTCATATAGAACACACCGGAGACAAAGTGCGGGTGCGTTTTAGAGTGGACGGGGTTCTCAATACAAGTTTGATTTTACCGATAAAGGTGCACCCGGCTGTGGTGGCTCGCATTAAAATCTTGTGCAATATGCGTCTTGACGAGAAAAGAAAGCCGCAGGACGGGCGTTTCTCGGCGCGTATAAGTGGCCGGAAAATAGATTTCCGCGTATCCACTTTCCCGTCTTATTACGGCGAAAAAATCGTGATGAGAATTTTGGATACCGAAAAAGGAGTCAAGAAGCTGGATGATATGGGATTCAGCAAAAAAAATCTGAAGCTTATTCGCGATGCCATAGGGAGACCCTACGGGATGATACTCATTTCAGGTCCAACAGGTTCTGGAAAATCCACCACTCTTTACTCTATGATTAACGAGTTGGACAAGGAAAAACAAAACATTCTTTCGCTTGAAGACCCGGTTGAATACAACATTCCGGGTATGAATCAGTCTCAAGTAAGGCCTGAAATAGGATATACTTTCGCTTCAGGACTAAGAAGCACGCTACGGCAGGATCCGGACATAATAATGGTTGGCGAGATAAGAGACAAAGAAACCGCTCAGCTTGCGGTTCAAGCGGCTCTGACAGGACACTTGGTGCTCTCTACCATACACACAAACAACGCCGCGGGAGTTATACCGCGTCTTATAGATATGGGGGTTGACCCGTTTCTGATTGCTCCGACTCTTATAATAGCTATAGCTCAACGTCTGGCGAAAAAGATTTGCCCGGATACGGGCAGGCCGGTACCGGTGGAAGGAAGTATAAAAGCAATGATTGAAAAGCAGTTTGAGGACCTGCCGCTGGAATTTAAAAAGGACATAAAGTTTCCGAAAGAAGTCTTGGCGGTTGAGTCCGGGCCGAATTGTCCCAATGGAACGCGAGGCAGACTCGCCGTGTTTGAAATAATGCCGATGACGAAGGAGGTTGAGAAAACAATCCTCACCACTCCCACGGAACCCGCGGTTTATGAAGTCGCTAGAAGACAAGGTATGCTTATGATCAAGGACGACGCCATTCTAAAAGCCTTCAACAGGGAGATACCGATTGAAGAAGTTAACGTACTTTGAAACTTGATGTTTTTCGTTTTAAGGGCGCGGGCTCTTTAGTGTGAATAACACAAAGTCTGAAATCTGCTACAATTAAATCTATGAGCGGAGAAAATCAACATACGGACAAGACCATACTTCTGGTAGACGACGACCAGTTTTTGTTGAATATGTATTCAATAAAGTTTACTAACGCCGGATTTAACGTAGAAACATCAAACAGCGCTTCGGGAGCGATTGAAAAACTTAAATCCGGCTTGAATCCCACGGCTCTGGTTTTTGATGTCGTTATGCCGAATATGGACGGTATTGAAATGATAAAAGAGATACGAAAAGCAAGACTGGCCAAAGATTCGGTCCTTGTGGCTCTTACAAACCAGGGCCAGTCGGCGGATGTGGAGGAGGCAAACCGCCTTGGGGTAGACGGTTACATAGTAAAAGCTTCCACCGTGCCATCGGAGGTGGTGGACGAGCTTCAGAACATTATAAAAAAGGCGTATAAGAATAATAAAGATTAAATATATGACCGAAACCGCTGGTAAAAATGAAAACAAAAAACATCTGGATGAACTGATTAGAATCGTAATCTCTGAAGGGGCATCCGATTTGCATTTGGCCGAAGGCCGAACACCTATGATTAGGATTTCCGGTTTCTTGTCTCCGGTAGGAAAAATGGCCAAGTTATCGGCTGAAGATATGAACAGTTTCGCAGAAATATTTTTGACGGAAGAAAAGAAAAAAGAGTTTTTTTCGGAACACGAAATTGACTTTGCTTATAACTATAAAGACGAAGTGCGATTTAGAGGCAACGGTTTTTTTCAGCAGGGAGGCAAAAATTTTGCCCTCCGGCTTATTCCAAAAAAGATAAGAACCATAGAAGAGTTGAATTTACCGTCAATATTGGAGATTTTTACTCAAAAACAGCAAGGATTCTTTCTGGTTGTTGGTCCCATAGGTCATGGAAAAACCACCACGCTCGCTTCTCTTATTGAGCTTATAAACAGTAGCAGGCCGGAGCATATTATTACCATTGAAGACCCTATTGAGTATGTGTACGAACCAAAGCAGTCGGTCATTGACCAGAGAGAGGTTAAAATAGACACGGTAGATTTCAATATCGCGCTTTCCAGTGTTTTTAGACAGGATGCGGACGTGGTAATGATAGGAGAAATGCGCGACATAGAAACGATTTCCGCCGCGGTGACGGCGGCTGAAACGGGACACCTTGTTTTTTCAACTCTTCACACAAACAACGCCGCTCAAACAATTGATAGAATAATAGATTCATTCCCTTCCGGTCAGCAGGACCAGATACGAATCCAGCTGGCGGGAAGTCTTTCCGGAATTTTCTCACAGAGACTTGTGCCAAGAATATCCGGTGGCCTTATTCCCGCTTATGAGCTTCTCATTTCAAACAATGCCGTTGCCAACCTCGTAAGGGAAAAGAGAAGCCACGAAATTGACACCGTTATTGAGACCAGTCTTGACAAAGGGATGATTTCTTTAGACAGATCGCTTGCGGATTTGGTAAGAAGAGGGGAAATAACTTCCGAAAACGCCTATTTATATTCGCTTAATCCGAAACTTTTGGACAGGTTGCTATAATTTATGCTTTTTCTGTACGAAGCAATAGGAAAAGACGGTAAACCAACAAGCGGAAGCATTGACGCGGTTACTGAAGACGTGGCAATTTCTTCGCTCCAAAGGCGCGGGCTTATGGTCTCTTCCGTGAGGTCGGCTGAAGGAGGTTCTCTTTTGGAAAAAAACATCACTTTTTTTGAGAGGGTTAAGGTCAGGGATGTCGTCCTTTTGTCAAGACAAATGGCCACTCTTTTTGAAGCGCAGGTTTCCGCCTTGCGAATATTTCGTCTGCTTGGGGCAGAAGCCGACAGCGCGATGTTGCGGCGAAACCTTATGGAAATCGGAGACGACCTTCAATCAGGAAGCTCTATTTCAAACGCTTTGGCAAAACACCCAAAAGTTTTTTCGGATTTTTACGTAAATATGGTAAGAGCGGGTGAAGAGTCCGGCAAACTAGACGAAACATTCGCTTTTTTAGCAGACCATCTGGAGCGCACTTACGAAGTGACTTCCAAAGCTAAAAACGCGATGATATATCCGGCGTTCGTAATTTTCACTTTTGTGGCTGTTATGGTACTTATGCTTACCACTGTAATACCGAACTTGAGTCAGATTTTAAAAGAGGCCGGACAGGAAATACCGATTTACACCAGAATAGTAATAGGCATAAGCGACGCGATGGTAAATTACGGGATTTTTTTGCTCATATTATTTATAATCGGCCTTTTCGTATTTTGGCGGTGGGCTAAAACTTCTGGGGGCAGGATGAGTACGGCAAGAGCAAAAATAAGCATCCCTTACATTGGAAATCTGTACAGAAAACTTTATCTCTCAAGAATTGCAGACAACTTAAATACAATGCTCGGTTCGGCCATACCTATTGTCAAAGCGCTGGAGATTACGGCGGCGGTTGTAGGCAATGAGGTGTACGAAAAGCTCATTCTTGAGTCCGTAGACCAAGTGAGGTCCGGCAGTTCGGTTTCAGACGCTTTAGGACGGTACGAAGAAATCCCGGGTATTATGAGGCAGATGATAAAAGTCGGAGAGGAAACCGGAGAATTGACTTCTATTCTGAAGACTTTATCCAGATTTTATAGAAGGGAGGTTTCAAATGCCGTGGACACTCTTGTCGGTCTTATTGAGCCCGTGATGGTTGTGGCGCTTGGGTTGGGTGTCGGATTTCTCTTGACTTCCGTCCTTTTGCCGATATACAACATATCATCGGGAGTTACTTGATTTCTCCCTATTCCCCCTTTCATACCGCGTGCCGCCAAAGCTTTAGCGACGGAGCAAAGGGGGCTCCCCTTGGGGGGATTTGCGGAAAGAGGCGAGAGAATTTTCAATTTTCCCCGTAAAATCGCTTCGCTCTAACGGGGCAGGCAATTTTGCAATTTTCAATCAATTTGCAATGAGTCAATTTTCAAACAAACAAGCGGGGCCCCACGAATACTGCTCATGAATTTGATGCATTGAAAATTTCGGGATTTGATTGAAAATTGCCTGCCCCGCCTAAGAAGGCGGTACTGCCTTTACTCCCACCCCTCACCCTCGCTGACTCGGGAGCTCCCCTCTGGCAGGGGAGCAGGGGAGAATTAAAGCCGTTCTTCGGCAGGTATGAGGGGTTACTTTATTTCCCATTGACGCTGTTTCGTTATCGTTTCATTATTGCCGCATCTCTTCTAAAGCTTCTTTTTGGCGATATCCACAGCCCTTCTTTATTTTTCCCCCTGTCTGTGTATAATTATAGCGGTATTATCAATAAACTGGCTTTAGGTCTAAAAGTGCAGTTTTCTTTATTATTTAATTTATTAAAAGTATGAAAAAAGGTTTTACCCTTATTGAACTTTTGGTTGTTATAGCAATCATAGGTATATTGTCGTCTGTTGTTCTGGCTAGCTTAAACAGCGCCCGCAACAAAGGAGCTGACGCGGCCGTAAAAAGCAACTTGGCAAACATTCGTCCGCAAGCTGAAATAGTTTACGACGGTGTAAGTCCGAATAGCTACGCTACTGTTTGCGCTGATTCTACTGTGACAAACATGGTTGCTGCGGCCGGTAATGCCGGCGGTGCTACTGCGGTTTGCTACGATTCAGCCACTGAATGGGCCGCAAGCTCGCCTCTTAAGACTGGAGGTCATTGGTGTGTTGACTTTACCGGCATAGCAAAAGCCGAAGCCAGTGCGCTAGGCACCGATGTAACGAAGTGTCCGTAGTTTTTCTTTAGACTTCAGCAAAACCTCCCAAATCCGGGAGGTTTTTGTTTTGCTTGTTGCGGGCACAAGCAAAACCAAATATAATATCTTTAATGCTTTCAAAAAGAAACTTCGGCTTCACTCTGGTAGAACTTTTAGTGGTTATCGCTATATTGGGGCTTTTGTCCACACTGTCTTTCATATCCATTGATGTGGCTAAAAAACGCGCCAAAGACGCTACGCGTCTTGCGGACTTAAAGCAGATACAACTTGCTTTGGAACTTTACCACGAAGAAAATTATACTTATCCGGCTACATTAAACGTGTTGCTCGCCAGCGGTTTTATGGTAGCGTTGCCCGTTCCGCCGTCACCTTCGCTTCAGGCTTCATATTCATACTCCGCGCTTGGAATGGGGAGTAAATGCGACAATTTTCATCTGGGGGCAGTGATGGAACAAGACGACTTGCCAGCCCTGAATTTTGACGCGGATACGCCCGCAAAGACGGCTTGCGATGGAAGCGTGGCGGACTTTGACGGCAACGCGTCAGATTGCGCAAGTACGAACGCTTCCTCTCCCGACGTTTGCTACGACATTAGTCCTTAAAATATAAAAGTAATGCCCTTCTGATGAGCTTAACTATAAATATG
This sequence comes from bacterium, assembly GCA_030689285.1. Classification (GTDB taxonomy): domain Bacteria; phylum Patescibacteriota; class Minisyncoccia; order Phycocordibacterales. The sequence continues at coordinate 4,113 of JAUYJM010000068.1, read as the reverse complement.
AGGACTTACTCGTTCGCCTTTCAATTCTCCCTTTCAACAAATCCTCCGTCTCGCAGACTCACCACCTCCTTCCCGCGCTACGCCGTAGGCTTTGGCGAGGCGAGTAACAAAGGAGGAATAAAGAAGAGCCGAGGGATTTTTTCTCCCATGCTCCCCTGCCAGAGGGGAGCTCCCGAGTCCGCGAGGGTGAGGGGTGGGAGTAAAGGGAGTACCCGAGTCGGCGAGCCCCGTTAGAAACTTCGTTTCTAACGGGGCGAGGGGGAGGGATTTTTAAATCCTCCGTCATCAGAATCCCTCAATTCCATTCGAGATAAATGACCACCCTCCTTTACGAAAGGAGGAATACGAGCCAAACACGCAAGTTCTTAATATATTTCAATCATATTTAGAGTTATATGCTCACACTTTCACTAGTTCTGTCTTTTTTGGTAGGTATTTCAATCGGCAGTTTTCTCAATGTCTTGGTTTTTCGGTTGGGTACGGGGGAAAAAATCACTGGCAGGTCGGCATGTTTGTCTTGCGGTCGCGTTCTTGGCCCGTTTGAACTCGTACCTATTTTCAGTTTCATCTTTCTGCGCGGCAGATGTTTTTCTTGCAAGAGCCGTTTATCGTGGCAGTATCCTTTGGTAGAGCTTATAACCGGAACGCTTTTTGCCGCCATACTTTACAAACTCGCCATTTTAGGAAGGGTGCATACAAATGAGCTGGTTTTTTATTGGGTCATAACGGCAATTCTCGTTAGTCTTGCCGTTTACGATTTGAGGCATAAGATTTTGCCTGATATTTTAAACTCGGCCTTTATCATCCTTTCTTTCGCGAAACCGTTTGTTATTTTTCGGGAGAGTCCGTTTATGCTACCTCATATCGCAAGCGGATTCGCGCTTTCTCTGCCGTTTTTTTTGGTTTGGTATTTGACTTCAGGCCGTTGGGTAGGGTTTGGCGACGTCAAGCTTTTGCTTGGAATGGGTTTTTTCTTGGGGATTTTCGGAGGCATAGCGGCTGTTATTATAGGGTGTTGGCTGGGGGCGATTGTCGGTCTGACTTTGATTTTATGCTCTAAATTGGTTAAAAAATATCCGCTGGTTTTTAAGTCAAGTTTTTATTCCGGCTTCGGTTCTAAAAGCGAAATACCGTTTGGCCCCTTTTTAATTTTTGGACTTCTCATGGCTTTTTTATTTGATGTAAGCATATTCAATATAGTGCCGTGGTCTGGTATAATATAACCAAAGAAAGTTTTTACTTTTCAAGTTGGAATTTTTTAGAGTAATGAAAATCGCAATTGGCAAAATTAAGAATTTCCGCAGAGGGTTCACTTTAATTGAGCTGGTTATCTCAATCGCGATTTTTTTACTGGTTGCGACTGTAGCGCTTTTCGGATACGGAAAATTCAGAGAAAGCATTACCATTACAAACCTGTCTTACGATGTGGCGTTGTCCATAAGACAAGCCCAGACATACGGTTTGAGTGTGCGAGAATTTGGCGGCGCGTTTGACGCCGGTTACGGCGTGCATTTCAGCAAAGACAGACCGAACTCATTTGTTTTGTTTGCCGATATAAACGGCGACAAGAAGTTTAACGATACCGGCATAGGCAACAGTTGTGAAGACAGCTCTGAATGCGTCTCGGTTTTCCTGATTGGCGGCCAAAACCGCATAAATTACTTCTGTGCAAAAGTGCCATTCCCAGACACGAGTGAATGCAGTTATAATGGAGGAGTGCTTGAAGCGATGGATATCGTCTTTACCAGACCAAATACCAAGGCAAATTTCACCGCCACGAGAAATGCCGGCGGCAGTCAACCTAACTACGAAAGTGTTGATATTCATATGGCTTCAGAAGGGGGAAAGTCAAGGACCGTGACCATTTATAAGACGGGACAGATATCGGTAGGACAATGATAAACTTACCCTGAATTACGAAATGGTGTTGAGGCGAGGTTTGAGAGGGCCTTTTGAGGCGCGGCTCTCGCCCGAGAGAGAAGATTTTTAGTAAAAAATCTTCGTGCGCCAAAAAGACTCGCCGAAAAAGACATTTCGTAATTCACAGAAACTTATGAATCAACCAAATACAGGCATAAAGCATAAAATTAAAACCATACCGAATTTCGCGCGCGGATTTACTTTGATTGAAATGCTCGTTACCATCGGTCTTTTTACTATCGTGATGCTTGTTGCCACCGCGTCGGTTGTCAATATAGTAAATGCCGACAAAAAAGCCAAAACTCTAAAATCGGTTACTAACAATCTTAACTTCGCGATGGAAGATATGGTAAGAAATCTTCGGATGGGAGACACTTACCATTGCGGCGTGGGCAACTTACAGGCGCCCGTGGAGGCAGACGAGCTGACTCCGAACGACTGTCCTTCAGACGCGGCCAGTGAGACGATTGTATTCAAATCCGCCAGCGACTCCGTGATGTTTTTCAGCCGAATAGGTTCTTCTGTTTACGTATCCGATGACGGGGGCTCGACATTTACGTCATTGACCGCTCCTGAAGTCATCGTAAACGAACTTCTGTTTTACGTTGACGGTTCCGCCAAAGGAGACAACAAACAGCCCAGAGTATTTATACTCGTTCGCGGAGAAGTGCGAGGAAAAGACAACACAAGCACCGCGTTTGACATACAGACACTGGTGTCTCAAAGGCTTCGGACCATTGACGAATGATTCAGACGGTTCGGGTTTCAATAAATAACTGACCTGTCACTCGTTTATAACTTTTTAGATTATGAAAATTTATACTCCAAATACGCGTCCAAAGCGCGAAATCAAAATTATACCGAATTTTAGGCGAGGGTTTACTTTTATTGAGACTTTTGTCGCAATCACCATACTTCTTTTGCTTATTGGAGCCCCACTTTCTATTGCCGAAAGGGGTATTATAACCGCGGTATATTCGCAAGACCAAGTAACGGCGTACTATCTTTCCCAAGAAGCCGTTGAATTCATAAGGAATCTGCGTGACAAGAACATTCTGGACGGTAAAAGCTGGCTGTCCGGGTTAGAGGGCAAGTGTTTGGCTAGCGAATGCGGTATAGACGTAACGGCTTCCGACCAGGGAAATGAGAAGCAAATTTTCAAATGTAGTGAGAGTGGCAAGAGTTGCAATTTGGCTTTTAATCCTGAAACCGGAATATACGGGCATAGGAGCGTCAACAACCAAGACTGGTACGCTTCTTCTTTTAAAAGAAAAGTTGTAGTCAATGAACTCAGCATCGGAAAAGAAGCCCAAATTATTGTGACTATGGCATGGAAAACCGGTACGCTGGAAGAAAAAACATTTACTATTACAGAAAACATATTCAGTTGGAAATAGAACTCTTCAGATTCTAGGATTTAAGTTTAACCATACTATCTATGTTAAATTTTTTGAAAAAAAATAAAATAGGCAAGCATAGCGGCAAAAACAAGGGTTTTACGTTGCTTTTTGCCGTGTTGGTCGGCTCTCTTATGCTGTCTATAGGTATAGCCATTTTGAACATTTCTCTAAAAGAAATGGAGCTTTCGGTCGCAGGCAGGGAGTCGCAATTCGCTTTTTACGCCGCCGATACGGGGGCCGAATGCGCGCTGTTTTGGGATAGGGGAGAGAAGATTTTTGCCACGTCCACTCATACGTATCAGCCCGACTTGAGTCATGTAACCTGCAACGGTCAGGCCTTTACATCAGGGTGGACAGTTGCGCCCAAAACGGACACGTATGCAAAAACCGAATTTACAGTTTATGTAGACCCGAGCGACAAAACTAAAGGTTGCGCCGTAGTACAGGTAGAAAAAGACGACTCCAACAATGACGGTCTAAGCGCTACCGTAATCAGAGCGAAAGGAAGAAATAATTGCGAGACGGGCGGTAAAACAAAAATTGAAAGAGGTATAAAAGTAACATACTAATAACTTTGAGTTACGAAACTCGCTTCCGATGGATTTCTTTTCAATTTCGAGCGAGGCGAAGCAAAAATTATGAGACATATACAGAGTATCTGTTGAGTAATTTTTGCAAAGCCGTAGCCGAAATTGAAAAGAAAGACGCGGATTTGGAGTTTAGTAATTCAAATAATATAAACATGTTTAAATTCATCCACAAAAGACTTATTCATGACAGCAGGAAAGATGCC
>JAUYJM010000060.1 GCA_030689285.1 bacterium | reverse complement strand
AAGAGGTTTACCCCGACAAGACACTCGTACTTACCTCTCCTGAAATCGGTAATGATTTCTATTCGTTCCAGTGTGTCTATATCACTATGAATATAGGCGGTCTTCAAACCCTTTTCCTTCAGATACTCGCTCAAATCCTCCGCCATTTTCTTTGTAAGCGTCGTGGCGAGCACTCTGTCTCCCTTTTTTACAACTTTTTCGGCTTCCTCCAAAAAATCAAAAATTTGGCCTTTGTATTTCCCTCTCTCTACAATCGGTCTGACCTGTACGTCCGGGTCCACAAGACCTGTCGGCCTTATGACCTGCTCAACAACCTGAACGCTCTTTTCGCCCTCGTACTTGCCTGGAGTGGCTGAAGTAAAAATCACCTGCCCCACTCTTTCCTCAAATTCACTGAATTTGAGCGGACGGTTGTCCGCCGCAGAAGGAAGTCTGAAACCGTGTTCAATCAGAGTTTTTTTTCTGGCAAAATCACCTGCGTACATTCCGCCTATCTGCGGCACTGTTACATGAGATTCGTCTATGATAGTCAAAAAATCACCATGCTTTTTAAAGTACGACAATAAAGTATCGGAAGGCGAGCCAGCTGGCAATCCGGAAAAATGTCTGGAATAGTTTTCTATGCCGTTTACATATCCAACCTCTTTAATCATAGCCAAATCGTACTTAGTGCGCCTCTTCAAACGCTCCGCTTCCAAAACCTTTCCTTCCTTTTCAAATCTTTTAAGCTGGACTGCTAGCTCGTTTCTTATGGATTTTATTGCCACCTCAATCTGCTCTTTTGCGGTAATAAAATGCTTGGCGGGAAAAAGAAAAAACGCCTCCGGTTTGTCTAAAATGCGGCGAGATACAGGGTCAACTTTACTTATGGAGTTTATTCTTTCGCCTAGAGTATCCAGAGCGAAAATCACTTTTTCATTTGTCGGCATTATTTCCACCGACTGTCCGATGGCTCTGAACGTGCCAGGAGTTACATCGGCGGTCGTGCGCGTAAAGTGAAGCGAGATGAGGGAGTGCAAAAATTTTGAACGGGAAAAACTCTCCCCTTTCTTTATCTTTAAATTTACCTTCTCGTACTCTTCAGGAGAGCCCAAACCGTAAATGCAGGAGACCGAGGCGACGATGATAACGTCTTTTCGGGTGAGAAGGGCTTGTGTCGTGGCATGACGCAGACGGTCTATTTCTTCGTTTATCATCGCCTCTTTTTCAATGTACGTGTCGGTTACGGGCATATAGGCCTCTGGCTGGTAATAGTCGTAGTAGGATACGAAATAATGCACGGCATTTTCTGGAAAAAACTCGCGATACTCTTGCGCAAGTTGGGCAGCCAGAGTTTTGTTGTGAGCGATGACCAGTGTCGGCTTCTGTACGGCCTCAATGACATTCGCCACAGTAAAAGTCTTTCCACTTCCCGTAACTCCGAGAAGTGTTTGATTTCTATCTCCCCGCTTGAGACCTTCTACCAATTTTTTTATGGCTTGTGGCTGGTCTCCCGCGGGCTCGTATTCGCTTCGCAATTTAAAAATTGACATTGAGATTATTATATGCTATCTTTAATCTAGAAACAAGTAGGACAATTTGAAACTTCAACCCCCAAAGACGATGCACTCCGAAAAAATTGAAAAGCTTATTGCCAGTCTGAAAGAAGAGTTGGAACAAAGATTAGTGCCATCATGGACACAAGACGGATTACTGCGACAAGACGAAAGAATTAAAGTCTCCATAGCGATTGAGACAGTTCCAATGGTAGTGGTGAGCGCCGAAAAAAGCGAGCATTTTTCGCAAGGTGGCTTTTGTGACGACACGCCTATTGACTGCCTGAACTTAAGCCCAAGGGCGCATAACGCCTGCAACAATCATGAAATCAAGACCATTGGACAGCTGTGCCAGGAAACTCCCGATAATTTGAAAAAATTTAGAAACTGCGGCTGGTGCACCATCCAGGAAATTCAAGACGCTCTTGTCAGAAACGGACGAAGCCTCAGTCAAGTCTCAACGAAAAAGGTTTATTCCTCTTTAAGCAAGCGAGAACTGGATTTCGTTGAAATTCAACCTCTAAACAGTACTGACTGGGAAAAAATTTGCTCTTTACCCTGGAAACCTTACTTGCGAAAGACCATTGACGCCTTGAGAGAATCCTGCAACGAACCCGCGTGTGCGTCTGAAGTGCTACAAACTTCAAAAGGATATACCGATATGGGCTGGAACAGTCTTGGGAGGATAAACATGGTATTCCGAAAGAGCGGGGTACATTACCGGCTGTGCGTTGTCAACAGAAACAGCGCAGCAGGACCAAATAAATGGATGCTCCAAATTGGCAGCTTGAAAAAAGGTTGGAGGTGACTGATATTTTTTGTTTAAAACCCAATAGCCAGACTATTGGGTTTTTCTATTTCCCATCCATTGACTACCGTCTAACAACCGCTATCTACTCTTATGCCGCAATCTGTAAAAAAACTTGCGGACTTCCTCAACTAAAATTATTGAAAAACTTAGTCCTACTATCAATCCCCATTCGCTTAAAGTCAGTGGCGAGGTGTGAAAAACATTCTGCATAAACGGAGTGTAGACGACCGCCAACTGAAGAAATATCACTATACCCAAAGCAAACCACAGAAATTTATTTTTAAACGCTTCAGCGGAAAATACGGAACGGCTTTTGGAATTTACGTTCCATGCGTTGAGCCACTGCATAACCGCAAGCGCGGTAAGAGCCACTGTTGTGGCCTTTACGAAATCCGTCTTGTAGTAATCAAGGAACAGAAACATTGTTATCGCCATCATTGTGCCACCCAAAAGAATGATTCTCGGAGCGCTACGTCTAGTAATGATGTATTTGCTCGGCTTGTGGAATTGGCCGTCCGCAAGTCCTCCCGCCTTCGGAGGCAAGGCCAGAGCCAGCACAAGAAAACTGTCGGTTACGAGATTGAGCCAGATAATCTGGCTTGGCGTCAAAGGTATCGGAAGCCCCATAAAAAGAGCGGCGGAAATCGCCAGAAGTTCGCCAACACCTGTACTGAAAAGGTATATCAAGACCTGCTCTATGGTTTTATAGATGTTTCTGCCTTCTTCTATTGCGTCCACAATAGAGCCAAAATTGTCATCCAAAAGCACCACGTCCGCCGCTTGTTTCGCCACTTCCGTGCCGCTTCTACCCATAGCGACTCCGAGATCAGCCGCGGCAAGCGACAGCGCGTCATTTACCCCGTCTCCGGTCATAGCGACAATCTCCTTCCGCTTCCTATAACCCTCTATTATTTTTAATTTATGTTCGGGACTTACGCGCGCGAATATGGATACCGAGCCCAACCTTGCCGCAAGTTTATCGGCGCTCAAACCTTCTATTTCCGCTCCTGTTAAAACCTCATCTCCATCTTTCCAAATACCCACCTTTCTGCCAATGGCTCGCGCCGTTTCAACATAGTCTCCCGTTATCATAACGACACGCATTCCTGCTCGTCTTACTTTTTCTACCGCGGAAACCACTTCTTCTCTGATAACATCTCTTATTCCGGCAAAAGCCACAAAGCAAAGCGGTGGAAGATTTGCCGGGTCAACCTCGCCAGAAAAATCAAGAGCGGTCGCCAAAGCCAATACCCGAAGTCCGTCGGAAGACAAAAACTGAAGCTCTCTTTCCAGTTCTTTTTTTCCCTTTGCGGAAAGTTCACGAACTTGGCCGTCCATCATAATCCTGCGAGAGTTTTCAAGTATAACTTCGGGAGCACCAGCGACCAGAAAGGCGTTTTTTCCCTCTATTGTGTTTACGGTCGCATGGTATTTTATCCTTGAGTCAAACGGAATTTCAGCGACTTGCGGATAGTCTGCCAAAAGAGTCTCACGTTCAAAACCTATCTTTCCGGCAAAAGCGGAAAGAGCCGCTTCAGTAGGTTCTCCGGCAACCCTCTTCCAGCTCTTATTTTTTTCATCAAACGCGATAGTGGCGGAAGACGTCAGGAGAGAAATTTTTCCGGAAAAAACCATCGTGGGATGATTTATCGGCTCTACTGTGGCGCCGCCATGTTCAAGCGTACCCTTTGGTTCGTACCCGCTTCCAGAAACTTCAAACCTCTTCCCGTCAAGATAGAGAGTGTGAACCATCATCTGGTTTTTGGTAATTGTGCCAGTCTTGTCCACCGCGATGACTTTGGCTTGACCGAGAGCTTCTACGGCCTGGAGTCTCTTTACCAAAACATTTTTTGTACTCATTCGCCATACTCCTGTGGCGAGAATAAGGGTTACGACAATTGGAAGGCCTTCGGGAATGGCGGATACGGCTACGGCAACCGCTATCCGAAACATCTCCTGAATTTCGTACCCCCTAGCCAACCCTAGAAAGAAAAGCACAACCACTATAAGGGCGATAGCCGCCATAATGAGACTGGACAACGCCCTTATGTTCGCCTTAAGCGGCGCTTCACTGTCTATGGATAAAAGTCGTTTCGCCAAAGACCCTATGGAAGTATCCAGACCTGTGGCAGACACAACAGCCATACCTGTGCCGCCAACCACATAAGTTCCTCTAAAGACCATATTTCTGCGGTCGGCGACGCTGACTTGAGGTGAAGCGATAATGTCGGTTATTTTTCTAACCGGTTCGGATTCACCCGTAAGGGCCGCTTCGTCCACAGAAAGATTGTTTACCGAAAAAAGTCTGGCATCCGCCGGAACCTTCGCGCCTTCAGTTAAAATCACCACATCGCCAAGGACCACGTCCTCGTCGGATATCACTCTCGGGTCGCCGCCGCGCAAAACTTCGGCGGAAGTTTTAGTAAGTTCGGCCAGAGCGCTTAATCGGTCCGCCACTCTCTCCTCCTGAAAAGTCCCGACGAAAGCGTTCAGTACAAGAACAACCATAATCACCAATCCGTCCATAGTTTCGCCCATAAGAAATACCACGACAGCGGCAGCCAAAAGAACGGCTATAAGAGAGCTCTGAAACTGCCTCAAAAACACAATCAAAATATTGTCTCTCTTCGGTTTTGGCAGACGGTTTGCGCCGTTACGAGCCAAGCGTTCCGCCGCCACATCTAGCGAGAGTCCCTCTCTTTGGCTTTCAAGTATTTGGAATACTTCGTCTGCCGCTTTGGTGTGAAAGAACGGTATGGATTTTTTAGAAGAAGGCATATTTGAAGATTTCCAATTTCCGACTTTAATTTTTAAAAAATTTTAATTTGTCACCTTGAATTACGAAATGGTGTTGAGGCGAGGTTTGAGA
>JAUYJM010000059.1 GCA_030689285.1 bacterium | reverse complement strand
CTCCTCCGATAAGAATCGGAGCGCTCCCTTTACTCCCACCCCTCACCCTCGCCCCGTTAGAAACGAAGTTTCTAACGGGGCTCGCGGACTCGGGAGGTCAAAAGTATTTTTCTGGCTGGTAAAATCTTTCAACCCTGCCTCGCGCTGCCCGCGCTCCGTGCCTTCCCGGAAGCTCCAAGTGTTCGCTTCCTCACCCCTCTCTCAGGGGAGCAGGGGAGAATTAAAGCCATTCTTCGTGAGGTGTGGATACTTACGAAAACTCGCAGGCAAAATCCCAAACAAGAACATAGACAGAAAAGCTGATTTTACGACATAACTTTCTCCTTTTGTAGAATCATCGCCTTTATGAGCATTGTGCCAACCACGGCATCTCTTGCCTGCTCCTCAAGCCGGCTGGTTATAAACCGTATCGTGTCTTTGAGGTTGGGAATTCTGGTATTTTCCAAAGCGGAGGCCCTGCGACGCGTGCGTTCTATTTCAAAAGCCAAGCTCTCAACCGTTTTTTCCATCTCCGCCAGAGTTATGAGGTCTGATATAAGACCGTCAAGCAAAGATATGGCTTTGTCAAGATTGCTGTTTGTATCCAAGCGTCCATAGGAAAGAAAACTTCCGGTTTTTTTAAAATCAAACTTTGGAATTGCGACCGACATAAGATTGTGAATCTTAACCTCAAGAGACATTGTCGCGCCCGGCAAAAGAAAAACCGAATCCATGGCTTTTTCGCCCATTAAAGCTTTGGCTTTAGCGTATTCGTAAAAACAAGGAGAAAGGGCTTTTTCAACTTTCTGCCTCAAAGCCGCGGTCTCCCGAATGACCTTCATAAAATGCTTCATAAGGCCGTCTCTTTTATCTTTTAGAAGCTTGTGTCCGCGCAGAGCCAGCCTAAGTTCTTTCTTAAGATTTAGCAGACTTATGCGAGTGGGGTTGACTTTCAAAATCATATGACAAATTTCTAGTACTATAAAATCCTTGATTTATGATTCATGATTTAGGATTAATGACTCTTTATTCGTAAATCGTAAATCCTGAATCATCTTAATGATCCTAAACCAACGGCCACCTAAAGTCCCTTCATATACTTAGTCACCGTGCTTGCTTTGACTCGCTTCAGCGAACTTTTAGGCAAAACTTCCAAAAGTTTCCAGCCCAAATCAAGGGAATCAATAATGTTTCGGTCTTCTTTTTCACCTTGGTTTATAAACTGCTTTTCAAAAGAATCTGAAAAAACCAGGTGGGCCTTGTCGCTCTCCGAAAGAGATGCTTCGCCCAAAACCACAGCGAGTTCTCTCGCTTCTTTTCCGACCGCGTAAGAAGCAAAAAGCTGGTCCTTGAGCTCTTTGTGGTCTTCGCGAGTTTTACCTTCTCCCACCCCTGCGGCCCAAAGCCGCGAAAGAGAGCCCTGCACGTCCACAGGCGGAAAGATTCCTTTGGTATTGAGTTCGCGAGAAATTATGAACTGCCCCTCCGTGATATATCCCGTAAGATCGGGTATTGGGTGGGTTTTGTCGTCATCCGGCATCGTAAGTATTGGAATCTGCGTAATGCTTCCCTTTCTCCCCTTTACCTTTCCCGCGCGCTCATAGATAGTGGAAAGGTCTGTGTACATATAACCCGGATAACCTCGCCTTCCCGGCACCTCTTTGCGGGCGGAAGACACCTCTCGCAAGGCCTCGCAATAATTTGTCATATCGGTAAGAATAACCAAAACATGCATTTCTTTTTCAAAGGCCAAATACTCGGCCGCGGTGAGAGCCAAACGCGGAGTCATTATTCTCTCCACAACCGGGTCTGCGGCGGTATTTAGGAAAAGCACCGAGCGTTCAAGAGCTCCCGTGGCTTCAAATTCCTTTCTGAAGTATTCCGCCTCTTCAAAAGTTACTCCCATAGTGCCAAAGACGATGGCAAACGCCTCTCCAGTAGTCACCTTGGCCTGCCTCGCTATTTGGGCGGCCAGACGCGCGTGGGGCAGACCGGAACCAGAGAAAATAGGCAGTTTTTGACCGCGTACCAGCGTATTCATCACGTCAATTGATGAAATGCCTGTTTGGATAAAGTCATTCGGGTATTCCCTGCTCCACGGATTTATGGCGGCGCCTCCGATATCCAATCTTTTTTCCGGTATTATTCGCGCGCCTTTATCCAAAATCTCTCCGCCCCCGGAAAAGACGCGGCCTAAAATCTCGGGAGATACTTCAAATTTCGCCGTCTCTCCCTTGAAACGCACTTTGGCTCCTTCGGTCTTTATTCCGCCGGTCGGTCTATACATCTGCACGACCGCGTGCGTCTTGTCTATATCCAACACCTTTCCAAGACGAGAGGTTTTCTCTCCGGGCACAAAGACTTCCACAAGCTCCTCATAAGAGACGCCCTCCACACCCGTCACCACAAAAAGCGGGCCGTTTACGGATTCGGCTGTTTTATATTCCTTAAAAATTTGAGCCCTGTTTGCTATTGCTTGCATAGGTTTCGCGTTTAGATTATTAGTTTGTTCATCATATTAAATCATCTGTAAAATACCACTAAAGTCATTTTATTTAAGGGCGGCAATCTCCGCTTCCGCCCGTTCGCAAAACTGGCCGAACTTATCCAAATCGTCCGCTGGAAAAGTTTTGAGAGAGGGTAATTCTTTTACCGCTTTCGTTTCCAGAAAGTTCTTGAAGTCAAAATCTTCAACCGATACCGCCTTTTTGCCCGCGTCAAAAACTGACAGGATGCTTTTTAGTATGCCATACTGCTTCTTAGGACTGGTATAAGCGTCTTCCTTATCAAAAGCGTTTTGAAACAGGAAGTCCTCTCGGATTGATTTTGATATCTCAAGAATCAGTCTTTCCTCATTTGAAAGCGACTCCATACCGACAAGCCGTACAATCTCTAGAAGTTTAGCTTCATCCTGAAGAAGATTCATAGCTTTCGCTCGCACCTCCGGATAATCCTGCGCGACATTAGTCCGCCATGAATTTTCAATATTTACGGTGTAAAGAGAATAAGAGTTCAGCCAATTTATGGACGGAAAATGCTTTTTGTAAGCAAGCCCCGCATCCAGCCCCCAAAAACACTTCACTACTCTAAGTGTCGCCTGTGACACAGGTTCCGAAAGGTCGCCACCGGGAGGCGACACTGCGCCTATGACGGTGAGAGCTCCGATTCTGTCGCCTTCACCCAAACATTTTACCAACCCGGCTCTTTCGTAGAATTCCGCCGTGCGTGAAGAAAGGTAGGCGGGGTAGCCTTCTTCTCCCGGCATTTCTTCCATTCTTCCTGAAATTTCGCGCATAGCCTCCGCCCATCTTGAAGTTGAGTCCGCCATGAGAGCGACACTGTAACCCATATCTCTGTAATACTCGGCAATAGTGATGGCCGTATAGACAGATGCCTCACGCGCCGCCACCGGCATATTGGAAGTATTGGCAATAAGAATAGTCCGTTTCAAAAGAGGTTCGCCCGTGTTCGGGTCCTCCAAATGGGGAAATTCAGATAAAACTTCCGTCATTTCATTTCCCCTTTCTCCGCAACCGACATACACGATAACCTCGGCATCACAATATTTTGCGATTGATTGTTGCGCGACAGTTTTTCCAGAACCAAAGGGCCCTGGAATAGCCGCCACTCCTCCTTTCGCAATCGGAAAAAAAGAGTCTATGACGCGGATGCCTGTTACAAGCGGAGTATCGGGAAATATCTTCTCCTGCTTTGGCCGAGGTTTTCTGATAGGCCAACGTGAAAGCATTTTAATTTCATGGTCTTGCCCGTAAGAGTCGGTTAAAACCGCCACAACTTCTTCTACCGTGCACTCTTTGACCGGCACAATCACTTTCAATACACCGGAAAGTTCCGGCGGAACCATTATTTTGTGGTTTATGAGGGTTGTTTCCTGAACTTCTCCCAACACATCTCCAGAAACCACATTGTCGCCGACTTTTTTCTTTGGCTTAAACAGCCACTTTTTGGCGCGAGAAATACCTTCGGCTTCAATACCTCGCGCGATAAAAAAACTTCCTGATTTTTCTTCTATAAGCTTGAGTGGCCTCTCTACGCCATCGTAAATAGATTCTAAAAGTCCCGGACCAAGCTCCACGGACATTGTTTCGCCCGTGCCGTGTACCGGCTCACCCGGAGAAATGCCGGCAGTGTCTTCATACACCTGTACCGACACAAAGTCCTTTGAAAGAGCGATTATTTCACCCAAAAGCCCCTCGTTTCCAACTTTTACCACCTCATACATTTGAGGCGCGCGAAGACCCTCCGCTTCCACGAGAGGGCCTGAAACTCGTCTTATTTTCCCCGTATTCTTTGTGTCCTTGTCTGTCTGCATTTTTTTTATATAAAACCTTGAGTTACGAAATAGGAAATTTCTGCCGAAAAACCCATATTTCGGCTACGCCTTGTCAAAAATTTTTCATCAATACCTAGGAGCATTAAATTCAAAATTTTTGACTTCGGCTCGCTAGAAATCTGACTTTTTCGTCAAGAAACCTCGGCTCGTAACTCAAGGATAGAAAGAAAACTGCCTCGCGTCGGGAGTTGCAGTTATTATACTTAAAAAGATTATTTTGGCAACAAACCTGTGTGGTTGAAGTTTAAAGACGGCCCATAGAGGATACTTACCTGCAAGCTTCAATAACTTTGCAGCTTTTTGGCTTTTTCATGGCTTCTGATTTTCTCGTGCGCCTTTGCTTCAATTTGGCGGATACGCTCGCGAGTCACAGCGAATTTTTGACCCACCTCTTCCAGAGTATGCGTGACTCCGTCAGTCAGTCCATGCCTCATTTCCAAAATACGACGCTCTTTCTCGGACAGGTCTCCCAATATTTCTTTCACTTGGTCCGACAAAATACGTCTGGACGACTCGTTGTCTGGAGACAGGATTTTGTCATCAGAAAGAAAATCTCCGAGCGTTGATTTACTATCTTCTCCGTCTTCGCCGACCGGCTGTTCCAGAGACACGGTGTCTTGGTCAATTTTTTCAATCTGATAGACCTTATCCACATCCATACCCATCTCAACCGCGATTTCTTCCGGCAAAGGGTCGCGCCCCAAATCTTGCGCCAAACGCCTGGTAACCTGCTTGTACTTGGCAATCGTTTCAACCATATGCACCGGAACTCGGATAGTGCGCGACTGGTCGGCTAGCGCCCTGGTGATGGCTTGTCTTATCCACCAAGTGGCGTATGTTGAAAATTTATAGCCCTTTGTCCAATCAAATTTATCGACGGCTTTAAAAAGCCCCAGATTGCCCTCTTGTATAAGGTCTAGCAGTGTCAGATCCGGTGAACGCCCAACATAT
>JAUYJM010000057.1 GCA_030689285.1 bacterium | reverse complement strand
TGCTTGAATTCTTTATTGCTTCTTCGTTCATAACCTTCCGCGATATTGTTGGAAATGCTTAATACGGCTCTTTGTACTTGATCCTTAAATCCATAGTCCCGATTTTTTTCGAAAACTTTATAGACAAAAACAGCCAACTTTACCGCTTTTTGCCAAGACAATATGTCCTCAAATTTTTCTATTCTCATGCTTATTAGACTCTTCACTTTCTACTCCTTTCCCTATCCTAACTTGATGAACTTTATAAACTTGATGAACTTTCTACTCTAAGAGCTTGCTTTGCAAGCTCTGTCGCCCCCTCCTTGCTTCTCGCCACCGCAAAAAACCGACCGTTGTGGCAAAAAATGGCATCTGCGACCCCCGAAATGTCCGCGAGCTCCTTGTCTCTCTTGCCTGCCCAGCTTTCCGGAAAATAAATTCTAGACTTAAAAGAATCTAAAGACTCCGGCATAGAAGACACTGCCCAGTTTTCTCCCTCAAAATCAGGAAACACAGCGAAAAGAATTTCGCCATATTTCATAGCCGTTTCTTTCCAAGGCAACCTTTTTTCAAGCACAATAATCTTCTTGTCCTCCGCGATTTTATAGGCACTGTCTACGATTTGAGAAGATTCCAGCTCGTACAGAGAGTGCGCGATTTTTCTTTCCAAAACTTTTCTTGCAAAAAACACCGCTTCTTTAAATCTCGCGTCGGAGTCGTCATTCTTTTCCACCTCTTGACCGGTTGGATTTAAAAACGAAATAAGCTTAGGCGCATCAAAAATTTTTATATCTACCGCCTTTTGCTTTAAAACCGTCACGCCGTTGTCGTCGGCATCAATATACAAAACCATATCACGTTCTACCTTGTCTGCGAGAGCCGAGTTTCCACCGCATATTTCTTTTCCAAAATGTTTCCATATTAGACCGAAAGCGGCGTAAGGTACGCCGTTTTCTCTCACTCCCGCTCCTCCCTCTTGATGGTGGTCAAAGCGTCCCCGCTTTGGCTCATACAGACCTCCCACGTCCACAACCACATCCGCCTTGTTCGCAATTTCTGCATCGCGAGTTCTCTTAATTTTAATCTGACCATTCCAGAGAATAGACAGAGCAGCGACCGCAAACACCTCGTCGGCATGAAACCGACCGTTGTGGGTTACAATTTCTTTCATTCCTACATACTAATTCAATCCGTCTCTTATTTCAACTGAATTTTATTGGAGTTTCGGCGGAGGCAAAGTTTCAGTTCCGCTAGCGAGCTTATAGACATCTAAAAAAGCGAAAAGTAGCGACAGCGAAACCGGTCCGGCCAAAAATCCGATTGGCCCGAAAAATATTATTCCTCCAAGTACTGAGAGCAGAATAAAAAGCGGGTGAATATGTAGACCTCTATTTATAAGTATCGGAGCAAGCAAGTTGTCCACTAGCCCGACCGCCGCCACCCCCCATATCAAAAGCCCGACCGCAGGGCCAAGCCCGGAAGCGAAAAACAGATAAGCTATTATTGGCGCTATTACGATTGAAGTGCCGACAGTAGGTATAAGAGCCGCGACTGCGGTAACGGCCGCCCAAAGCACCGGATTTGGCACGCCAAGCACACTGTAACCCACACCGCTTACGACACCTTGCGCGAGCGCCACCAAAAGGACTCCTCTCACGACGGAATTTATGGCATTTTTGAGCTTATCCAAGATAATTTCATCGTAGCCGTCGTCTAAAGGACTCCACATCACTATTGATTTTCTAAGTTTCGTGCCGTCCTTGAAAAAGTAGAACAGAGCCAAGAGCATAAGAAAGGCCTGAAAGACAAAAAATACAAATCCGCTGAAAATGCGGCCTACGTTTGAAGTTATAAAGGAGGCCGCTTCTCTTATATACACCGCGGGCTCAAACGATACTCCCGGCAAAAATTGCCCGAAGCGCGATTTAAGGTTATCAAACAGACCGCTAAGCGCGCTCTTGTCAAAACTGCCGGAAGAAAGTTCAATATAAAGTCGTCGGGCATCTTCAAGGATTATGTATCCAAACAACAAAAAAGGTAGAAGAATAACCACTACAAGAAGAATAACGCTGAAAAACGCGGCTATCGCCCCTTTGCCTTTAAACAAGCGCAAGAGCCAGTTATTTACAGGATTCCATGACACCGCGAATATAACGGCGACAAACAGGGCGGCTAGATAAGGCGCTAGCACCAAGTAGTTTATTACGACAGCGATTATTATAAGAGCCGCCAAAAACCATGCTTGAAGATGAGGTATGGAGTTTTTGTTTTCATCTGGCATAGGTTAATTATACAATCTTTTGCAAAAAACTT
The DNA here is from genome assembly GCA_030689285.1 of bacterium. GTDB lineage: Bacteria > Patescibacteriota > Minisyncoccia > Phycocordibacterales. The sequence goes on along the minus strand of JAUYJM010000057.1, from coordinate 4,554 downwards.
GCAAATGCAAGCGGATGTGAAGATGATTTAGGATTTATGATATTTAATGCGAAGTTAAAATATCAAAAATCAAAATGACAGTTCAAAATGAAAAAATTAGGAAACCATACCCTACATTTTACGACTTTACATTGTCATATTGATTTTGCTCTTTACCCCGTTAGAAACAGGACGCAGAGCGGTTGCTACGGGGAGAAACGCAGTCTGGATTTTAGCAAACATGGAATTCATACGGAGGCATCATACGGAGGCGTTGCCTCCGTATGATGCAACCCAGTGAAATATCAGCAAAGCGGATTTTCACAGGGTAAAATGTAAATATCAAAATGACATATTTAAAATTTTCAAATTTTGTATTGTGATTTTTAATTTTGATTTTTACATTTTCAATTATAGTCATACGGAGGCGTCATACGGAGGCGTTGCCTCCGTATGATTGCCCATGGCACTTTTTATGCTTCTTTCCGAATGCGCCGCCCGTCTGGCGTATTCATGATATTCCAACATTCTGCAGAATGTTGGAATGTTTTAACCTTGCGTCATGTGGCACTTTTTATACTTCTTTCCGCTTCCGCAAGGACATAGGTCATTTCTACCGGGCTCTTTTTTGGACGGGTGATTTTGATTTGACGAAAAATTTTGCGAGTTTTTGTGCGACTCTATAAGCCGCAATGTAGTTTCCCGCGGCCCCACAATTGCCCGCCCGTCTTCTTTCTCCGCGATAAGAGGTATCGTTTTCATCACCTGCTCGCTGTACGCTTCTTCCATTTCCCTAAATAACCTCAATCCTTCTCTTTTGTACTCTACTAAAGGATCTCTCTGCCCATAAGCGCGCAAATTTACAGAACCGCGCAAATAATCCATAGTCTCTAAATGCTCCACCCAGAGCATATCTATAGAAGAGAGACAAAGCTGTCTTACCGCCGATACAAATACTTCTTCTCCGAGTTCTGACTGCTTTTTTTCAATCTCCTCTTTGGCGGTACCGCCTAAAGTATCTGAAATCACAAAGAGTTCTCTTAAAATTTCGTCTTTGCCGCCTGTCAAAAGTCGGCGGCGTTTTTCGTAAACGCTTTTTCTTTGGTGATTCAATACGTTGTCAAACTCCAGAATATGTTTTCGCGAATCAAAATGCACTCCCTCAATCTTTGTCTGCGCGCTTTCAAGCGAACGCGTTATGAGGTAGTTTTCTATCGGCTGGTCTTCGGGTATTCCAAACCTACCCATCATTTTTTTTATGACATCTGAGGCAAAAACCCTCATTAAAGAGTCCTCTAAAGAGACGAAAAATCTCGTCTCGCCGGGGTCTCCTTGTCTTCCGGATCGGCCGCGTAGCTGATTGTCAATGCGCCTCGCTTCGTGCCTTTCAGTACCGAGCACATATAAGCCACCGAGCTTTTTCACCTCTTCGTACTCTTCTTTTGTAGCGGGATTTCCTCCAAGTTTTATATCTACTCCTCTTCCCGCCATATTTGTCGCAATGGTTACCGCCTTTTTTTTGCCCGCTTGAGCGATAATCTCTCCTTCCCTTTCATGGTTTTTGGCGTTTAGAAGCGTATGAGGAACACCCTCCTTTCTCAAAAATTCCGACAGCATTTCGTTTTTCTCAATAGAGACGGTTCCTATAAGAACCGGTTGTCCTTTTTTATGAAGCTCTTTTACTTCTCTTGAGACTGCGGCAAATTTGCCTTTTTCCGTCTGAAATATAAGGTCGTTTTGGTCCACGCGAGCCACCGACTGGTTTGTAGGAACCGCTACCACATCTAGCCCGTAGACTTTATAAAACTCTTCAGAACTGGTCTGTGCCGTGCCGGTCATTCCTGAAAGTTTTTTGTACATTCTGAAATAATTCTGAAAAGTGATAGTCGCCATAGTGCGAGACTCTTTCTGTATGGCCACTCCCTCCTTTGCTTCAATGGCCTGATGCAGACCCTCGCTCCAGCGTCTGCCCGGCATAATTCGCCCTGTAAATGGGTCCACTATCGCGACCGCGCCACCCTGCACCACATATTCCCTATCCTTGAGAAACAGCGCTTTTGCCCGCACCGCGGTTTCCAAATGGTGAACATATTTTATGCCTTTTTCAGTGTAAATGTTTCCTATATTCAAAATTTTTTCAGTCTTCTCTATGCCGGCATCCGTCAAAGTTACGGCTCGCATCTTTTCGTCCAGCGTATAATCCTTTTCTTGCTCCAATTTTTGGGCGATACTCGCGAAAGTTTTGTACAAATCTTCAGATTCAACGCTGGGAGCCGAGATTATGAGAGGAGTGCGCGATTCATCTATCAAAATTGAGTCAATCTCGTCCACAATGGCAAAGTTAAATTCTCTCTGACTCATTCCTTCAAGACTTCGCGCCAGATTGTCGCGCAGATAGTCAAAACCGAATTCGTTGTTTGTGCCGTAAGTAATATCCGCCGAGTAAGCTTCTTTTCTTGAACACGGCCGGAGAAACTCATGCACAACCTTGAAAGACCCGAGCGTGTCCCGCTCGCGGTCTAAATCCGAAGCACGAATATCTAAATTCGAAAATCCTGAATTTAGGATTTCAGATTTTGAAATTGTTTCGGATTTCGGGTTTAGAGTTTCGTATTTTTCCGTATGCTTCGGATCGTATAGATAAGATCCATCCGATGTTATGCATCCCACCGAAAGCCCCAAAAAATGGTAAATCTGTCCCATCCAAACGGCATCTCTTCTTGAAAGGTAGTCGTTGACGGTAACAACATGCACTCCCTTGCCGGAAAGGGCGTTCAAATATGCCGGCAAGGTCGCGACAAGCGTTTTCCCCTCCCCTGTTCGCATCTCGGCTATTTTACCTCTATGCATCGCCACTCCTCCCAGTATTTGCACGTCAAAATGACGCTGTCCTAATGTCCTGCGGGCGGCCTCTCTTACCATCGCAAAACCTTCAGGCAAAACGCCATCCAATGCCGATGCGAAATCCCGACTTCCTTCTTTAGCCAGTTTTTCCTTTAATATGCGAGTATAGTCCTTCAGTTCTATGTCTGAAAGGACGGAGAAAACCGCCCCTTTCTCATTGACTTGCGCCACTATCGGCAAAATCTCTTTAATTGTAGCCGTATTTTCATCGCCCCAGAGTCTTTTCAAGAAATTAAGCATATGCGAGCATTATATCATGAAAATCGGAGTATTAAATTGGATACGAGTTGTTGGATTTATGATATTAAATAAATGTAAAAATCAACCCCGTGAAATTCTGCTCCGCAGAAATTCCTTAGAAATTTTTCACAAGGTCAAAACTTTAAAAATGCGAAATTGAAAAAACAAAAATCCCTTTCGGGATTTTTGCAAGACACAATCTAAATCGGTTTAACGGCGACGGCGAGAAGCCTTTCTTTTAGTCGTCTTTCGCTTTTTTGCGGTCTTCTTTTTTGCCACCTTTCTTTTCTTGGCCATAATTTTGTATGTTTACTGAAGAGCAAAGCTGGGAGAAAATAAATTTGTGTTGCGCGCCTCGCTCTATTTTTAAAAGAATCTTTATTTAAAGACCTAAAGATTCAAGCTCGCGACAACTTTTCGACCAACTTTTCACCACACATGCAGTGATGAAATAATTATCGCATCGCTTCTTAAATTATCTAACACAAAAAACTTTTTTACAATCAACCGCGACAGAAAATTGTGGATAACTAAAAAACAAAATTCTGTCTCCACCTTTCATCTTTTATTCCGAAAGATACCCCGAAGCTTTGCTTCGGGGTGACGAGGAATAATGGGAAGGGGGTCGGGGAAACGGGAGTTTCCCCGTGGCGGAGAGCAACGAGCGAAGCGAGCGTTCCGAACGGAAGAGTTCTCAAAAAATTTTTCGCCTAATGCCCCGTCAGTCTTGCTCTAGGGGATAGGACGAAAAAATTTTATTCGCCTCAAAAATAAATATCATTTTCCAAACAGGACCACCTCTTCCGAAATTTTTATTCCGGTTCTTTTCTTCACTTCCTTCTTTATCTTTTCGGCAAAATTTTCTACTTCACTCCCGCTTGCGTTTCCATAATTAACGATTACAATCGGCTGATTTTCAAAACATCCCACTCCTCCTTTAACTTTACGAACTTTATAACTTTCTACTTTATGAACTTCTAATATTTTATCCAAAATCCACGCCAGCGGGATTTTGTATTTATTTTTTTCACCGCCTACTCTAAATCTCGGCATTTCAGGCCATTTTCTCAGCAGTGTTTTATATTTTCTCTCCGTCACAATCGGATTCTTGAAAAATGACCCTGCTGTCCCGTACTTTTTCAAATCCGGAAACTTTTTTTTCCTTATATCAATTACCATTTTCCTCATCTTCATCGGGCTTAATCCTTGAATCATAATTCTTGAATCTTGAATCTTTTTTTTAACATCTTGGTAAGAAACATTCGGTTTGCCGTCTTTTCGGAGCGCAAATGTAACCGCGGTTATAATATACTTCTTTCCCTCTTTTGTCTTAAAAAAAGAATCGCGGTAGCCAAACCGGCACTGCTTGTTTGAAAATCGGCGCTCTTCAAGCGTCTCCGTATTCAAGGTCTCTACGGAAACAACAGTGTC
>JAUYJM010000045.1 GCA_030689285.1 bacterium | reverse complement strand
AGACAGTATGGCTTATGATGTTGGGACCTTTAGAGGAGGAGGGCTTTTGGTCGCATACTCAATCTTCATACAATCTTGGCCTTTCCTTGCTTTAAATATCGTCTGGACGTCCTTTTCTTTCAAAGACATGTTTTTAAATTTTAAAAAACGCCAGTTTTAACAGGCGTTAAAACTGGCGTTTTACTTTGAGCGAAGCGGAACTTTAAACTTTTAACTTGTAACTAGAAACATAGACCGGCTACAGCCGGTCTATTTTCGCCGCCAATATAAAATCGTTTTCGGTAAGTCCGTCAACTGCGTGAGTGAAAAGGTTTATTGTGACGTATCCCCAGCCGAATTTAATATCCGGATGATGTCCTTCTTTTTCCGCTATTTCGCCGACTTTGTTTACGAAAGCGAGCGCTTCGGCGAAATTTTTGAATTTAAACTCGCGCGCCAAATGGTGATGATTCTCCCATGACCAATCAGGCACTTGCCGCCATAATTCCTTCACTTCGTCCGCCATAAGGTGTCCTCTGGAATCTTCGCAGGAAACACAGATATGTTTGTGTAAGTCATTTAACATAATGATATTATACCATGTTGATAAATAGGTTGTTAATATCCAAGGAAACTTGATACTATTTTGATGGAGGTGATCTTATGAAAGATGAAAGCCAAAAAGTAGGGAACGAAGAGGTTCTCAAAAAAACGCTAGGCGACGCGGAAGAGGCGGTTAAGGACTTGAAGAAAGAGATTGAGGGAGCGCAAAGTATGCGGCAAAAACTCACAAGCTCCATAGGTGATGCGGTGAATTTTCGCAGTTTTACCAGGGAAAGCATCTCAACAATCCAATCCCTCTACTTGAAGGCCAAGCAATACCAGTTTCTAGCTGAAAGACTTGAGGAGCTTACTCAAGTTGGGAAGTGTACGAGAGTTGTAAAGACTCTCAAAGAGCAACTGGCAGAACTTGTGGGCGAAGCCACCTTTTACGTTGCAGAGCTTGAACGGCTGATAAGTCCGCGCGAGGATGGAGGCGCTTCTTCCATCTACGCAATCTAAAACCCCCTTAGGTGAGGGGGTTTTAATTTGTACTCCTCGTTGTCCGTGATATAATTATATATATGACATCGCCTCAAAAAATTTTGGCGCTTGGAAGCGTACTGGCGCTTCTGCCGGTTCTCGGTTTTCCCGGAAGCTGGAAAGATGTTTTCCTCGTCTGTATCGGAGGATGGCTTGTGTTGCACGCGCTCTATTTAAAGTTCTGGCCGTCATTCAAAAGCGTTATAATATCCGCAAGCTCGTTGAATGAAAAAGCCAAGGATGAAGTGATTACGGAAACTTACAGCGAAAGTTGGCGTTCTAAAAGTCCCGGCTCTTTGGCAGACAAACAGTAAAAGCCATCCTATGACCGCGGTTATGGAAGAAAAAGAAAAAAAAGATGCGAAAAAAAGCCGTCCAAATTTAGGGTTGTTTATTGGTGGCGTATCAGTCGCGGCTGTTTTTGTTTCCGTCGCAGGTTTTATCGCAATCTCGCCAAACACTTTCACCGTTGAACGGGCGGACAGGGTTGAGGCTGGATTTCTTGGTCAAGAAGAGCTTGAGGGTGATTATGGCGTATCAGACAATCCTAATCAGGTCGCGCATATGGCCACTCCTTTTGCCGTCAAAGCGATTTATATGACATCTTGCGTTGCCGGTACGCCGTCTTTCCGCGAAAAGCTTGTAACTCTTGTGGATGAAACCGAACTCAATTCCATAATCATAGATATAAAAGACTATACCGGGCGACTGTCTTTTTTTCCGGATGACCCTAAGCTCTATAGCGCTGTGTCGGATCGCTGTAGAGCTCCCGATATGAAAGAATTTATAGATTATCTTCATAAAAAGGGAATCTACGTTATAGGGCGAATCACCGTTTTTCAGGACCCGTACTTGGCAAATTTAAAACCGGAGCTTGCGGTAAAAAAAGCAAGTGACGGTAGCATCTGGAAAGATTACAAAGGGCTAAGCTTTACGGATCCTGGCGCAAAAGATGTCTGGGAATACACGGTTGACATTTCTCGCGCTTCTTATAGCATCGGTTTTGATGAACTAAACTTTGACTATATACGCTACCCATCAGATGGTCCTATGAAAGACATTTATTTTCCGTGGAGCAACGGTAAAAATAAAGCGGATGTCTTGGAAAGTTTCTTCTCTTTTTTGCGTCAGGAACTTTCTGCCGAAGGAATCATAATCTCGGCCGATCTTTTCGGCATGACTACTGTGGCTTATTCAGGTTTTGACTTAAACATAGGCCAAGTTTTGGAAAAAGCGGCGCCTTATTTTGACTACGTATCTCCGATGGTATACCCGTCTCATTACCCGTCGGGATTTAACGGCTGGGGCAATCCGAATCATTACCCGTACGAGGTGGTAAAATACTCAATGGACGAAGCGCTGAAAAAACTCGTCGCTACCACAACGACTGTAAGAGTCGGAGGCGCGGAACCAATATCCACGACAACCCCTTTGATTTACAGGAAACTTTATTTCGGCGCGGAGAGGCTCAGGCCTTGGCTTCAGGATTTTGACTACGGAGGAGATTATGATATTGAAGAAGTAAGGGCGCAAATTCAAGCCACTTACGATGCCGGACTCAACTCTTGGATGCTTTGGTCTCCCAGTAACGTGTACACCAGGGACGCTCTCCTTGCTGAATAAGATTTTGACTTAATGCGGTAATTCGGTTATACTTCAGATTGAATTTAGGGCTGGGACCGTTTGGTGTACGCGTAGAAGGGGAGGTCTGACTTCTTTTTTATAAACACCTTGTGGTTTCCGGCCCTTTTTTTTAAGATAGTGGTTTGTTATTATACACACTTAATATATTGACATCTTATATAGGAGGTATAGGATACTAAACCAGACCGTTGCCACTTCAGACTGTATGACTATGGATGATACTATGGCGGTATCAGGTCGTACTTGTGGCGCGGAGGGAACAATAAAAAAATGTCGGCCAAAAAAGTTACCACCAAGAGGGGGAATCACCATTCCCAAAATGGCGGAAATGGCGGAAAACCGACCAAAACTACCAACAAAGCCAAGTTCATCCTTATTGGAGCGACAAGCTTCAGAAGGGTAAACGGAGAGCTGGTACCGGCGCAGTTCTAATGTGACGGACTGGCGATGCAAAGGCATCGCCAGTCCGTTTTTTTATTTCTCCGTTTTATAAATAGTTGTATAATATAACCAACAACCTACTGCATACCACCAACAGCAAAAGCAAAGAAAATTTCGCGTTCTCGTTTTACATAGTTGTCGGTGGTTAGTTATACATCGGTTGTTGCTATGGAAGACCAAGACAAAATCACATATTTCGCTCAAACCGATTCGCGCAATCGACGCATACCTTTCGGCATAAAAGCCAAAGACCGTTCTCGCCATATGTATGTCATAGGCAAAACCGGAATGGGAAAATCCACCCTTCTTGAAAATATGGCCATTCAAGATATTCAGAACGGAAACGGCGTGGCGTTTCTTGACCCTCATGGTAAATCGGCGGATATGCTTTTGGAATATGTGCCGGAAGACAGAATTCGGGACGTGCTTTATTTTGCTCCGTTTGATATGAAATTTCCGGTATCTTTCAACGTGCTTGAAGACGTCGGAGCCGACAAGAGACATCTTGTGGCAAACGGCCTTATGAGCACCTTTGAAAAAATCTGGGTAGACGCGTGGTCTGCCAGAATGGCTTATATCCTAAACAACACCATTTTGGCTCTTCTTGAATACCCAGAAGCCACGCTTCTTGGCATAAACAGGATGCTTTCGGACAAAGAGTACCGAAAGAAAATCGTTGACAATGTTCGCGACCCTTCCGTGCGTTCTTTTTGGGTGGACGAGTTTGCCAAATATACAGACCGTTTCGCCGCGGAGGCGACTCCCGCCATACAAAACAAAGTGGGGCAATTTACATCAAATCCGCTTATAAGGAATATTATAGGTCAGCCAAAATCGTCCTTTGATTTGCGAAAAATAATGGACGAAAAAAAGATTGTAATAATAAATCTATCAAAAGGTCTGGTAGGCGAGGGTAACGCCAAGCTTCTGGGCAGTATGCTTATCACGAAAATTTATCTTTCGGCAATGTCTCGGGCCGATGTCACGGAAACGGTTGTTGCCAAGTTGCCGAACTTCTATCTTTACGTGGACGAGTTTCAATCGTTTGCGAATAAATCGTTTGCAGATATTTTGTCCGAAGCCAGAAAATATAAACTAAATCTTTCCATAGCTCATCAATATATTGAACAAATGGAAGAGGAAGTCAGGGCGGCGGTCTTCGGCAACGTGGGTACTATGATTACTTTTCGGGTAGGCGCTTATGACGCGGAAGTGTTGGAAAAAGAATTTGCCCCGCAATTTACGGCTGAAGACTTGGTCAATTTGGGGTTTGCCCAGATATATTTGAAGCTTATGATAGACGGTGTAAGTTCCGCACCTTTTTCGGCCGTGACGGAACCTCCTATAGATAAACCGGCCGTAAACTATAAGCAAGAAATAATAGAAAATTCCAGGAATATATTTGGAAAGCCGAGATTGGATGTGGAGACCTTTATAGATGAATGGCACAACCCTTCGTCTAAAAACAGGATGGCGCAGGGAAACGAATCTAAACCGATGCCATCATATATGGCAAGAAATGAAAAGGTCCCAAGCAATTCAAACCAAAAAAGCGACGACAGCCGTTCTTTTACCCCTAAGTCTTCGGAAAATCAGAAATATCCTTTCGCTGAAGCGTTTAAGAATATAAAAAACGATACAGAGCAAAGACCCCTTTACTCTGCAATTCAAAGTCCAAAAAGTGTGTCCGGGGAACCAGTAAAAAAGGAATCGGTGCCACTCTCTTCTTTGAAAAACCGTGATTTTCCAATAAAGAAAAGTTCCGTAAATGGCGGTCAACATCTGGAAGATCTTAGAGCCGCTCTTTCCGAGGTCATAAAAAATAAGGACAAGCCGGAAAAAACCGAAACATCGCCGAATATAAGCGAAGGTAACTTAGAGAAAAAAGAATACGACAAGAGTAACACCAAAAACCCAAGTGGATCCAAAGTTTTTTCTAGCCAAGCTACCGCTCCTGAAGTGCCGGAAAAAATCTTGAGAGATATGTTTCGGGTTGAAAAACCCAAATAGCAGGTTTTTTATGAAGGATACGCTAAAAACCATCTTTTTACTTTGCGCGATGCTGGTATTTTCCGTAACCGAAGCCGGTTCGGTTCAGATTACGGAAATAATGTATGACCTGGGCTCTGCAGAGGGAAATGAGGCGGATTCCGGAAGAGAATGGGTTGAGATTTATAACGACAGCGGAGAGGATGTTGAGCTCTCTTCGTGGAGATTTACGGAGGAAGGCAGAAATCACAAAATAGCTGATTTTGGCAAAGGAACGACGATTCCTGCTCACGGGTATGCCGTAATTGCGGATAACGCGGACAAATTTCTTGGCGACTGGCCGACTTTCAGCGGCATTGTTTTTGACAGTTCTTTTTCGCTTAAAAACAGTTCCGGAACACTTTCCTTAAAAAATGAAAGTGGCGTGGAAGTTTACAGTTTTCCCTACGATTCTTCTTTTGGGGCTTCCGGAGACGGCAACTCACTGCAGTTTGACGGCTCAAAATGGGTCGCTTCTAAACCTTCGCCTGGAGAATCTTTTACGCTAGCCGTTCTATCAAGCGAAGAAAACCAGCAGTCAGATGACGCTTCTTACGAAGAAGAAAGTTCGGGCAACAAGCAAAATTCTAACGAAGAAAAGGTTGACGAAAACTCGGCTTCGGAAGTGGAAATTGAGATTGATTTTCCTGAAGAAGTTTTTGTAGGAACTTCTTTCACTTTCTCCTTAAAACTGTTTACTTCGCAAGGAAATGATATTACAAACGATGCGTCTATGGTGTGGATTTTCGGCGATGGAACTTCTTCCGATCGGCAAAAAGGCGTGCATATTTACAAGGAAGTCGGAACTTACACGGCGCTAAGCGAAGTTTACTGGCGGGGAGAGAAGTATGGCAGAGAGTTTAATGTCAGAGTGTCGGCTAAACAACAGGAAGTTGAACAGGCAGATGTCTTGATGATGGCGGAAGCTCAAGACAGCCGCCCTGATGAAAACCTTGATTCCAGTCAAACCGTAAAGGAAACCGAAACCTTCCACAAACCAGAAGAGAAAACTCCTTCTTTTGTTGAACGGATTCCGGTTGAGTCTTCACTTGAAAGCGCGGAAGTCGCGAATGGGGAGAAAGAACAAATCCCCCCGCTTTCCGCCGCCGCGGCGGAAAGCGGGGGGATTTACCCTCAATCTGTATGGTTGCTTGCTCTTACGGCCTTTCTTGGTCTGGCCGCCGCTTCAGTCTGGAGTATAAGGGGAATAAAGGCAGAAGATGCCAAAGAAGCGAGTTTTTCAGAGGCCGAACAGGAAGAGAAACAAAAATATCAAGATAAGCGGCAGAAAGAACTTTCTATCGAGGCAAAATCCATAGACATACTTGAATAACCTTTCAAAACGTTGTGTCTTACTGCATTCTGCTGTATTATCTGTCAATGCGAAAGGTTCTAATATTCTCCACAAATTATGCTCCAAATATCGGTGGGGCTGAAATTGCCGTATCAGAAATCACATCTAGGCTCTCCGCGCAAGGTTTCAGTTTTTTTCTTATCACCTCTCGTCTAAAGAGGAGTTTGCCTAAGACGGAAAACGTCGGCAAAGTTGCGGTCTTTAGAGTTGGTTTCGGAACGCGTTTTGACAAGTGGCTGCTACCTTTTTTCGGGCTGATAAAAGCTCTCCGCCTTCACCAAAAAAACAGGTTTGACCTTGTCTGGACGATAATGGCAAGTCAGGCGGCCGTGGCGGCTTCATTTTTTGTTTTTTTTCACAAAAAAATACCGATGATGCTTACGCTTCAGGAAGGAGACGAAGAAGAACACCTGAAACGTTACGTGTTTGGAAATACTTTTTTATATGAACGTCTCATTCTTCCCTTTCATCATATGCCGATTTTGAAAGCCACTCGCATAACGGTTATAAGCGAGTATCTCAAGAAAAGAGCGGAAAATGTGAAAAAGGAATTAAAGATAACTCTGGTTCCAAATGGCGTCTCTTTCAATTTTTGGAACAAGAAAATCAAGACGGAAAATTTGGAGCGTCTGGCTGAATCTCTTAAAATTAAGCCAACTGATAAAGTTTTAATCACGGTATCGCGTCTCGTCCGAAAAAACGCGGTGGGAGACTTGATACAGTCACTGCAGTATCTGCCGACAGATATAGTTCTTTTGATTGTAGGAGAGGGAGAAGAGAAGGAGCCTCTGCTCTCTCTTGCCGAAGTTTACGGAGTAAGAAACAGAGTAATTTTCGCCGGCAAGGTGCCAAACGACCAACTGCCTTCATACTTAAGGATTTCTGACATTTTTATTCGTCCGTCCATTTCCGAAGGTTTCGGCATCTCCTTTATTGAGGGATTTGCCGCTGGCCTCCCCGTAATAGCCACTCCGGTTGGCGGCATTACGGACTTTCTAATAGACGGTGAAACGGGACTTTTTTGCAAAGTCCGAAGTCCTAAAGATATAGCCGATAAGGTTAAAATCCTTTTGGCAGACAAGAAACTCGTGTCCAAGATTGTCGCTAACGCGAAAAAACTTGCAAAGGAAAAATACGATTGGGATGTTATAGCGAATAAAATGAAAGAGGTTTTTAACAGTCAATAACCAATTTTGCAGGTAATCATTCTGTTATGAAAATCCTAATAACCACGGGAATATATCCGCCAGATATAGGAGGGCCGGCCAAATACGCCCTAAATCTCTCGCGAGAGTTTGAAAAAAAAGGACATAAGGTAAAAGTTGTCGCCTATGAACTGGAAAAGAAAATTCCAATCGGCTTGCGGCACATTTTGTTTTTGTTTCGCGTGGTTTGGCATCTCTTGCGTTATGATGCCGTCCTTGCGCTTGATACGATAAGCGTGGGCGTGCCGACTGTACTTGCGGCGCGCTTCTTGGGAAAGAGGGTGGCTGTGCGCATAGGTGGCGACCATCTCTGGGAGGGATACGTGGAGCGCTCGGGAGAGCTTGCGCCGCTCCGCGCATTTTACATAAACCCTAGGGAGTTTTCCTTTAAAGAAAAACTTATTTTTAAGGCCGTAAAATGGCTAGCAAAAACGGCTGACTATTTGATTTTCAGCACAGTGTGGCAAAGAGATATCTGGCGTTTGCCGTACGATATTGATTTGTCAAAGACGGCCATCGTTGAAAACTATTACGGAGAAAGGGAGGTCTCAAAACAACCGTCTGAAAAGGTGTTTGTTGGAAGCGCGAGAGTCTTGAAGTGGAAAAATTTGAAGCGTCTTAAAAACGCGTTTGGCATCGCGATGCAAAAAGCGCCGCAGGCCAAGCTTTTTTTAGACAACCTGCCGCCCGATGAATTTGAAGAAAAGATTAAAAATTCTTACGCGGTTGTTTTGGCTTCACTTGGAGACGTGAGTCCGAATCTTATTATGGAAGCCATAAAGTTTGGAAAACCGTTTATAATCACGAAAGAAAACGGAATCACGGAGAGAATAAGAGATATCGCCGTCTTTGTTGAACCGAGCGACGAATACGACATTGCGGAAAAAATAGTCTGGCTTTGCAATAATGAAAATTATAGGATTCAATCAGAAAAAATTCGAAACTTTTCTTTCACACATTCATGGTCGGAAATCGCTGACGAATTTCTTTATTTTTTAAGCGGAGAAAATCCTAAATTCTAAAATGTCCACTTTCCTTAAGCTCCTAAAACAAATTATCCGAGGCAAGACTTTGCTTCGCGCTTGCATGAATATTGAACTTGAGAAATACAAGGTTTCAGGCAAAGTCTTGGATGTCGGCGGCGGAAAGAAGCCAAGCTATCTTGAGCACTTAAATACGGAAAATATGTCGGAGCGTTTTGTGGCGGATATGGAAACGGGGGAGAGGGTGGATTTGGAAAAAGACAATCTGCCTTACGATGAGGAAACATTCAGCCAAGTTTTGATGTTTAATCTGCTTGAGCATATCTACAACCACAAGCATGTTTTAAAGGAATCCCACAGAGTGCTTGAGGAAAATGGGACGCTTTTAGGTTTCGTGCCGTTTTTTATAAACTATCATCCTGACCCGCGAGACTTTTTCCGATACACGGGTGATGCGCTTGAGCGTCTTTTGAAAGAGAGCGGTTTTGAAGATATATCGGTGCGCGAAGTCGGCGGCGGACCATTTTTTGTAAATTGCAACAACCTGATGACGTTTTTGCCGACCGCGTTTCGGGTGCTTTTATTTCCTCTCTATTTTTTGCTTGACTTATTGGTTTTAAAACTGCGCCCTTCATTTCGGAGCCGTTACCCTCTCGGCTACATATTTCAGGCAAAAAAGAAAAAATAAGCTTCAACGTCGCCCGCGCCTCCCGATGTTTCTTCAAGGCATTCCAGAGGCGGTATTTCATTATTCACAGTAAATACCGGATTTCCATCGACTTGGAGGGACTGTTGCCGAATATCCATTTTGGCTGATTTCCCCAAAATTCGGCTGCGGCTTGTTTCAAATTTATGGCCAATACTTTAGAGCATTAAGCCATAAATTTGAAACTTCGCCTCGCGCTAATTTTGGAAAAATCACCTCAAAAGCCTATTCGGCAACAGTCCCTTGGAGTATTTGTAGATTGCCACGCTTCCCCAAAGATGCTCTCGCTTTGCCGAATCCTTTTGGGTCGTTCGCGCATTTCATAAGTTTTTTTGCTATAATTTAATACCATCTCCAATTAACGCTTTCACATTAACAAATTCTTGAATTTTCGGCGAAAAACGAGCTGGAGCGCGAGTCATATTGAGATATGGCGAGCCCCGTTAGAGCTTACGCTCTAACGGGGCGAGCGTGAAGCGAAGTTTTGCAGCCAAAATTCAGGGATTTGTGTGAAATGGTTAATTGGAGA
>JAUYJM010000043.1 GCA_030689285.1 bacterium | reverse complement strand
TACGCTGTTTAATATCCTCAAGCCATGAGTTACTGAGTGTGTTATTCATTGTTTTCAAGCTTCAATCTACTGTCAATTGTACACTAGGCCAGTGCATTTTTTGACTTTTTCTTCTATGTTTGCTAATGTATCTCTTATTGTGAGGAGGGGACTGTTGCCGAATAGGCTTTTGAGGCGATTTTTGGGAAAATTAGCGCGAGCCCCGTTAGAAGCCCCGCTTCTAACGGGGCGAGGCGAAGTTTCAAATTTATGGCTTAATGCTCTAAAGTATTGGCCATAAATTTGAAACAAGCCGCAGCCGAATTTTGGGGAAATCGGCCAAATGGATATTCGGCAACAGTCCCGTTAAGTAACGGATGTTTAAGACAGTAGGGGAACCTCTGCGCCATGAAGGGGTCGCACGTTCAATTAAAGTATGCGTTTTCTAATTGGCAAAAAACAATATATGAGCCAGGTCTGGGGAGACGATGGGCGATTGTCGCCTGTTACTGTAGTATCCGCGCTTCCCATAACCGTTACCCGTGTTTTTTCTTCTGAAAAAGACGGTTACAATGCTGTGCAAGTAGGATTTGGCGCGAGAAATCCTAAAAATATAAAAAAGTCGGTGAAGGGACAGATGAAAGAATATGGCAACTTTATAGGGCTCAAGGAATTTCGCCTTATGTCCCCCGCTAAGGAAAAAGAGGGCGATAAGTTTGACGTGAAGGTTTTTACGGAAGGTGATATTGTAACAGTTTCAGGCGTATCAAAAGGCAAGGGTTTTCAAGGAGTCGTAAAAAGACATAACTTTGCCGGAGGACGCCGAACACATGGTCAAAAACATTCTGAAAGAGAGCCAGGTTCAATAGGAGGAGGACTTCGCACCCGCGTGCCAAAAGGAATGCGTATGGCCGGTAGAATGGGCGGAGAGAGGGTAACGATAAAAAATTTAAAGGTCGTCAAAGTTGTGCCTGAAGAAAACCTGATTTTTATAAGCGGAGCGATGCCGGGCCGGAGGGGAACATTGGTGGAGATTAGAGGTTGAAAGTTAGTCAAGTTCATAAAGTTCATCAAGTAAAACATGGAGACGAATACTTTATAAACTTGCAACTTTATAACTTGATAAACTAATTTGATGGAATCAATTGTTTACAACCAAAAAGGAGAGCAAACACGCAAGATAACTTTGCCGGAAAGCGTGTTTGGCGTGAAGTGGAATGCCGACTTGGTGCACCAGGTTATGCAGTCTATGATGGTAAATCTTCGCACCCCGGTAGCTCACTCCAGGACTCGCGGGGAAGTTCGCGGTGGAGGCAAGAAACCATGGCAGCAAAAAGGTACAGGAAGAGCAAGACATGGTTCCAGACGTTCTCCGCTTTGGGTAGGCGGCGGTGTGACTCACGGGCCGAGAAACGACAAGAACTTGTACCGAAAGATAAATCGCAAGATGAAAACAGGAGCTTTGTTTTCCGTTTTGTCGGCCAAGCTCAAGGACGGAGAAATCGTGTTTATTGACAAAATAAATTTTGAAAAACCGCGTACCAAAGACGCCTTGTCTGTGCTTCTGTCTCTGGAGCAAAACATTCCTTTGAAAGGAATCTCCAAAAAGAAGGAGAACGCGGTTTGTCTGGCTTTGTCTAAAAAAGACGATGTGGCGAAAAAATGCTTTGCAAATATACGAAATGTTTCCGTGTCGGAAGTCAGAAATTTAAACATATTAACCCTCTTGAATTCAAAGTTTATTGTCATAGAAAATCCTGATTACGCGATTCCGGTTTTTCAAAACAAGCTGGCTTTGCGCAAGAACACCGGTCCTTCTGTGTCATGACTGCACATTCCATAATTCATAATTAAAGCATAATTAAAACTATGTCATTGTTTGGCAAGAAAAAAGAAAAAGCCATTGAGAAAGTTTCATCTCCAACTGAAACAAAATCTTTGAATGAAGAAAAACGCCTTGAAGCGGGAGATTTCAAAACGCAGAGGGATTTGACAGGAGTGCTTCTTCACCCTAAAGTTACGGAGAAATCCGGTATTCTGTCGGAGCATAACGCTTACGCTTTTGAGATAAGTTCCGTCTCAACCAAAAGAGACGTGGCAGCGGCCATTTGGGAATTTTATAAAGTTCGTCCAGTAAAGGTTAATATTTTGCGCCGTCCGGGCAAAAGTATTTTATACAGAGGAAAAGTCGGCAAAAAGAAGTCAGTCAAAAAAGCGTATGTTTTTTTGAAAAAAGGCGACAAGATAGAGATCGCGTAGTGTCAGTATAAGTACCCGCGCAGTTTTAGAACTAGAATATGAAAGCATACAACCCCACAACTCCATCGCGCCGCAATATGCAAACTGTGTCATACAGAGGCGTTTTAACTCCTGTCTCGCCGAAAAAGGCGCTGACTTTCGGTTTCAAACGTTCTGTCGGCAGGAATAATCAAGGTCGCATAACCACAAGACATAAGGGAGGCGGCCACAAAAGACGCTTTAGGGATATAGACTTTCACTATGACAAGAAAGACATTCCGGCAAAAATAGAAACTATAGAATATGACCCGAATAGAAGCGGCTTTATCGCGCTGGTCTGCTTCTCTGACGGAGAGAGAAGGTATGTGCTTGTGCCTGGCACCCTTAAAGTCGGAGACAAATTTATTGTGTCCGAGAAGGCGGACATAGCCGTGGGAAACAGGACTGCGCTCGGTTCTATGCCGGTCGGAACATTTGTTTATAATATAGAAATCAAACCGTCAGGAGGGTCAAAACTTGTCAGAAGCGCCGGTTCGTACGCGGAGGTGGTGGCGCAGGACATTCCCTACACTCATCTGCGTCTTCCTTCCACGGAAATCAGGAGAGTTTTAAGTTCATGTTTCGCGACTGTCGGACAAGTTTCAAATATGGAATATCGTCTGGAAAACTACGGAAAGGCCGGCAAGAGTAGGTGGAAGGGTATCAGACCCACCGTTAGAGGTACGGCTATGAATCCCGTTGACCATCCGCATGGCGGAGGCGAAGGCAGGCAAGGCAGAGGTACGCGCAGGGCCAAAAGTATGTGGGGCAAGCCGACAGGAAAAGGCCAGAAAACCAGAACTCCAAAGAAGTACTCAAATTATCTTATTGTGTCCAGACGAAAAGTCGGTAAGAAAAAGAGTAGGTAAAAACGCGCGATTACCGTACATTGCGCGTTTTTTTGAGGCAAAAAATATCTTTCAGATAAAGCATTTAAATGCTAGAATATATTCTACATTCTGGCATTTTTTATGGACGAAAAAAAAGAAAAAACAGAGTCAGTGGCCGCCAAGAGGGAGGAAGAAACTCTTAAGTTTTGGCGGGAAAATAAGATTTTTGAGAAAAGTCTTGAGAAAAACAAAGGCAAAAAGGAGTTTGTGTTTTATGACGGGCCGCCTTTTGCGACGGGGTTGCCGCATTACGGGCATATTTTGGCAGGGACAATAAAAGACGTAATTCCACGCTACAAAACAATGCGCGGATTTTATGTACCGAGAAAATGGGGCTGGGATTGTCACGGATTGCCGATTGAAAACTTGGTTGAGAAAGAACTTGAACTTAAGACAAAAAAAGACATTTTGTCTTACGGAATAGACAAGTTCAATAAAAAAGCGGCGGAAAGCGTGATGGCCTACGCGGCCGATTGGCGAAGAATAATACCTCGTATGGGGCGTTTTGTGGATATGGATAGCGACTATCGCACTCTGGACACCTCTTACACCGAGTCGGTCTGGTGGGCTTTTAAGACTCTTTATGAAAAAAAACTTATTTACGAGGGGTTCAAGTCAATGCATCTGTGCCCAAGATGCGAAACAACCCTTTCCAATTTTGAAGTAAGCCAGGGTTACACGGAAATTACGGATATATCGATATATGTAAAATTCCCAGTCAAAGACGCCAAGAAACCAAAACTTCAGACTTTAAAATCCAAGCCGCTTTATATGCTGGCCTGGACGACAACTCCGTGGACTTTGCCTGGGAACGTGGCGCTCGCGATAAACCCTCAAACGACCTATTGCAAAATTGAAAATTTAAAATCAAAAGTTGAAGGTGAAAAACACCGAGTCGCGGAAACCGACCGCGGAGTTTATATTTTGGCAAAAGAGAGTCTGGCAGGTGTTTTAAAAGATTACGAATATTCTTTTCTGGAAGAGTTTGCAGGTGAAAAATTGATTGGCCTTGAGTACGAGCCGCCGTTTGACTACTACAAAAAAGACCAAAATTTAAAGAACAGAGAGAATGGCTGGAAGGTCTATGGCGGTGATTTTGTGACAACGGAAGCAGGCACCGGTATTGTGCACATAGCGCCGGCATTTGGGTCGGACGACTACGAATTGTCCAAAAAAGAGGATTTGCCTTTCATACAGCATGTGGACGAAACGGGGCGTTTTAAAAAAGAAGTTCTTGACTTTGCCGGTGTCGCGGTAAAACCAAAACCTTCAAAAGAAGAGCCGAATGCCCATCAAAAAACGGATGTTGAGATAATAAAAAGCCTCGCCTCCCAAGGGTTACTCTTTGCAAAGGAAAAAATCACCCACCAGTATCCTTTTTGCTGGAGATGCGATACGCCGCTTCTAAACTTCGCCGCTTATTCATGGTTTGTGAAAGTGTCCAAACTTAGAGAAAAATTGGTAGAGGAAAACGATAAAGTGGAATGGGTGCCGCCCGAAATAGGAGAGTATCGCTTTGGTAATTGGCTGAAAGACGCGAAAGACTGGGCCATTTCAAGGAGCCGTTTTTGGGGAGCGGCTATTCCTGTTTGGAAATGTGACGAATGTAAGAAGATAAGAGTCGTAGGTTCTGTGGAAGAACTGAAATCGAGTCTTAAACCGAAAAATCGGATATTTATGATGCGTCATGGCCAAGCCGAAAACAATGTAAAAAACATTTTGAGCGGAGACAGAAACCTCGCGGCTCTTACTGACATCGGTCGAAAACAGGCGGTCGAATCGGCCAGAAAACTTAAAAAGGAAAAAATAAACATCGTCTTTTCTTCAGACTTTTTAAGGACAAAACAGACTGCCGAGATTTTGAAAAAAGAACTCGGAATTTCAGACGAGAAGGTGGTTTTCGATGAACGGCTAAGAGAAGTAAATAGCGGTATCTTCAACGGAAAAACCACTTCACAATATCATAGCTACTTTTCTTCAATCCTTGAAAAGTTTACGAAGCGGCCGCCGGAGGGGGAAAATTTGCAGGATATCAAAAACAGAGTCGGAAATTTTCTGTATGAAATAGACCGAAAATACGAAGGTCAGAATATTTTGATTGTAAGCCATGAATATCCTCTCTGGATGCTTGACGCTGTTTCGGAAGGTTGGAACAACAAGGAAGCTGTTGCCGCCAAAGAACAAAAAGATGAGTATGTTGAAACGGGTGATTTTACCAGACTCGGTTTTGTCCCGATTCCGCATAATGAAAATTACGAGCTGGATTTGCACCGTCCGTTTATAGATGATGTAAAACTTGTTTGCAAGTGCGATGGCAGTGGCGCGGGGATGAAAAGAGTAACGGAAGTTTTTGATTGCTGGTTTGAATCCGGCTCAATGCCTTACGCCGAGAAACATTACTTAGGCGAAGCTTTGCCCGACTTTAATCCAGACGACAGTCTTTTTAAAAAGCCGTTAGGATATCCGGCAGATTTTATCGCCGAAGGAATGGACCAGACACGGGGGTGGTTTTATTCTATGCTTGTTTTGGGTACGGCCTTGTTTGGCCGCTCTCCTTACAAAAGGGTAGTGGTAAACGGACAGATACTTGCAAAAGACGGAAAAAAAATGTCCAAGCGTCTCAAAAATTATCCTGACCCGATAGAAGTTATAGAAAGATACGGGGCGGATTCTTTGCGTCTTTATCTTTTGACTTCTCCTGTGACAAGGGGTCAAGATATGAATTTTTTGGAAGAGGGGGTTGACGAAATAACCAAAAAAGTATTTCAGAGACTTGATAATGTCTTGGCGTTTTATAAATTATATTCTCCGTTATTGCAACCCGCGGATTCTAAACCTCAAACTGAAAATATTTTGAATATCTGGATTTTGAACAAATTGAACCAATTAAACGAAGCGGTTACGAAAAATCTTGAAAGTTACGAGCTTGACCGCGCTTCAAGACCCGTGGAAAAGTTTATTGACGACCTTTCTGTTTGGTATCTTAGGCGTTCGCGCGGTAGAATAAAAGAAGGAAATCAGGAGGCGCTATTGACTCTGCGTTTCGTCTTACTGAATCTTTCAAAGATAATCGCGCCTTTCGCGCCTTTTTTCGCCGAATACCTTTATCGCGAGTTATATTCCGATATACAGGTTGGAGCGGACGACGAGAATAAAAAAGAGAGCATTCATTTGGAAAATTGGCCTGAAGCGGGTGAAATTGATAATGAAGTTTTGTCAGGAATGCTTTTCGTCCGCTCTGTCGCTTCAATGGCGCTAATGTCTCGGGTAAAGAATGAAGTCAAGGTTCGTCAGCCCCTGCAAACGTTATCAATCAAGCATTCAGGCAAGCCACCTAAATATTGGGACGAATTATCGGAAATCTTGAAGGAAGAAATAAATGTCAAAGAGGTTGTGCTTGACGATAAAATGGGCAAAGCCGACCCCGAGGTTAAATTGGATTTCCACATAACTTCAGAGCTTAAAGAAGAAGGTCAGGCGCGAGAGCTTGTAAGGGCCATTCAGGAGCTTCGCAAAAGTAAAGGACTAAACCCCGGCGAAAAAGCGATTTTAACAATCAAAACAGATAACGCGGGAAAAGACTTGATTGAAAAAAACAAAGAAAAGATTCAAAAACTTACCGGACTGTCAGATGTTGAATTTTCCGACATTTCGGGCGAAGAAGTTAAAATAGACACATTGAATTTCGTGTTCGCTATAAGAGAGTAGATTATTCGTGTTTATTATCTGAATATGTACCGCATCTATCAAACCGCCTCTTTTATTTTAGAAGGTTCAGATTTTGGCGAGGCAAACAAGCTTATTTCTCTTTACACAAAAGATTTCGGGCTGGTAAAGGGTTTTGCAAGAAGCGTTAGAAAGACCGAGTCTAAATTGCGATTTCATTTGCAGGATTTCGCGTTCTCTGAAGTTTCACTCGTAAAAGGCAGGGATTTTTGGCGGCTTACCGGCGCGAAGACCTACGAATTTTCAAAAGCAGTCGTCGTCTCTTTGGAAGAAAGAAAAATTTGGGCAAGAGTTTCCAGATTATTGTCGCGTCTTCTTGCCGGAGAAGAGAAAAACGAAGAGCTTTTCTCGGTTCTCTCTCATGGTTTTGAATTTTTGGCCGGAGGTAATCTTGGGACGAAAGACAAGCAAACCATCTTTAACTTTGAAGCGGTTTTGGTTTTAAGAATCCTGTCTTCTTTGGGCTATTTGGCGGAAAGGAAGGAATTTTGCGAACTTACCGTATCGCCTTTCTTTTCAGAAGAGATACTATCTCATGCCGAAAAAGTCAGAGGTGTCGCTGTGGCGGAAATCAACAGGTCATTAAGGGAAAGCCAGATGTGAACAAAACTTGCGACTGGGGGGGTTTTCGCCTTATCTCTGAGTTGCGAAACTCGCTTCCGATGGATTTCTTTTCAATTGAGGAAAAAAATGTTTCTGCTCGGTTCCGCCCAAGGAGTTTCTGAGCGGTGCGTCATAGCTTCCACGCTCGGACGGTTCGGGCATTTTTACCCCGCACCGAGCTTTGCTCTGGTGCTGGGGCCTCCCCCTTGAGCCCCTCCTGCCGGGCCATCCTCGTTTCGGGGAGTGGATGGGCTTATACAGGTTATTTACAATAGCGTAATAATTCACTATCATAGCTTATGAAGTTCAACACCCTAGTGAAAAATATATTCTTCTCCTTTCTTTATTTTTCTGAAATAACAATCCCCGCCATAACCTTACTACTCGGTTTTTTCTTTAAGCAACTATTTTTATGGATTCCTTTATCAGTTTTGATAGCTGGGTTTATAGATTTATTCACGAGGCAGTGGGTTATGTCTGATAGAGTTGGAGAAATGCAGAGATTTAGCATGACACTGAAATCAGCATTTGCTTTGATTGGTTTTTACGCGATGATTGGTCAAGTAATTTGTGTCGGATTAATAATTTGGTGGTTTATTTTTCAGCATATAACAACAATAATCGTCACGATAATCATACTCGGTGTTTTATGTTATGTCGTGATTTCGAGAAATGGAAACTTATCATTTTGGAAAAAGGCCGCAAAAAATCCCGACTTTGTTTACGAACAATTTTCGCAAGATGATGCCTGGGTTATTGATGACAGGACAAACCATGTAGATAAAACAGGATTTGCCGGACCATTTTTACTCTATGTTCCAAGCATTGGGAAGACAATAAAATTTTATGGAAAGATTGATAAATATGAAGAAAGCCAAAATAGAATTGAGAAAGAATTGTTGAAATAATTATGACTACTCACCAAATGAAATTAGCTATTGTCCCTTTTGAAAAAATAGTCAATGGCGAAAAAATTATTGAGTCAAGACTATATGATGAAAAACGTCAGCAAATAAATCCTGGCGATCAGATTGAGTTTACTTGCAGCGACAAACCAACAAAAAAAGTCCTTACTACGGTAAAAGCATTATATCGCTACACTGATTTTGAAAGTCTATTTTCAGATTTTCCATCGGCACATTTCGGTGGGACTTCGAAAGAAGAGCTCATAAAAGAAATAGAAACTTTTTAATCGAAAGAAGATCAAAGCAGATACGGCGTAGTCGGTATCAAAATGATGGTACTAAAGTAAAAAGCCCAGCCGGTGCGTACACCAATTTTGTTTGCATAGTCATACCGACTACGCTAACAGGAATTATGAGCTATACGCTAATCAGTTCAATGATGTTTTCTGTGAGCTATTGCGAGGGGTTCTATACTGGTTACTTTTATGTTAAAATCTAGAAATGGAAAAAATCCCGTACACCGGCAGGCCTGAAGACGATTCTATAGAAAAGATGAAAACCCGCTTGTATTCGCGGGAGAAAAAGTACGCTTCAGGCGGGCTAAGAAGAGCCGATCTTCACTCTGAAAATCCGCAAGTTCCTTCTGAATGGAAAAAAGAAGAGGCAGAAGGTTACTCTAAACTGCCAAATTATAAAAATGTTATTCCGAAAGAATCTATGACATCCGGTAAAAGAATTTTTCTAGTGGCACTCGGGTTTTTCGCTCTTTCTCTGGGGGTAGCGGCTTTTATGTTTCTTGGCGGTGGAAATAAAATTTCAGTTCAAAACGTAAATATAAGCGTTCTTGGGCCGGTTTCCATTGCCGGAGGCGAGGAGTTGTCTTTTGAAGTGTCCGTTGAGAATCAGAACAACGCACCTCTTCAATCGGCGGAAATACTTGTGGAATATCCCGACAGCGCCAGAAATCCGGAAAATTTATCAGAAAATTTGCGTAGGCACCGAGAAAGTCTCGGGGAGATAGCCGCCGGCGAATCGGTGGTCAAAAAAATGAATGTCGTTCTTTTTGGAGAAGAGGGTCAGACGCAGGAAGTTCTTGTGACAGTGGAATACAGGGTGCCGGGTTCAGACCCGATTTTTTCAAAAAAGAAAAAATACGAAGTGGTCGTAAGTTCCTCTCCTGTGAGGGTTGTCGTAGAGGCATTGAAGGAAGTCAGCGCGGGTCAAGAGGTGGAACTTTCAATAACAGTGTCTTCAAATTCACCGACCACTCTTAAAAACATACTCTTTAAGGCCGAATATCCTTTTGGGTTCGTCTTTACCAAATCTTTTCCACAAGCTATTTCAGGCAACAACCTATGGAATCTGGCAGACTTGGAACCGCAAGGCAAAAAAACGGTAAAAATTTACGGTAAAATAGAAGGACAAGACAGAGAAGAAAGAGTCTTCAGATTTGAAACAGGCGCGGCCAAAACGCAGGACCCCAAAGCAATCGCCACTACTCTTTTGGAGACGCAGTATTCTCTCACTATTGAGAAGCCGTTTCTCGGAATACAGCTCGCCTTAAATGGAGACAATGAAAGCGTTTACATAGCGGAAGCCGGGGGACAGATTCGCGGCGATATTTTATGGACAAACAACACTTTTGAACCTGTCACAAACGCGCGGATTGAACTTAAGTTTGAAGGAAACATATTTGATAGAACTTCTGTTGATACGGAAGGAGGATTTTTTCGGTCTTTAGATAACACTATTATTTGGGACAGAACAAATACCAGGGGTTTTGACGCGTTGCCCGCGAATGGAAGCGGCCGAGTCGGGTTTTCGTTTACGACTTTCGGACCGGGGCTTGGAAGCGCCTCTCTTAGAAATCCGGAAATGACTTTGAAAATAAATGTTTACGGTACGCGTTCAGAGGGAGGTTCGCTTCCGGAAGAACTTGTTTCTTCGGTGGAGAAGACCGTAAAACTTGCCACTACACTCAGTCTTTCAAATCGTCTGGTGCATTATGTAGGACCTTTTACAAACTCGGGTCCTATGCCGCCAAGGGCAGACCAAGAAACAACTTATACTGTAGTCTGGACTCTCACCAATACTTCTAACAGCGTTCGAAACACGAAAGTCAGCGCGTCCTTGCCTTCCTACGTTTCTTGGAAAGGTTTTGTATTGCCTTCTTCCGAAAAAGTCTCTTACAATCCTGTAACCGGCGGGATAAGTTGGGATGCGGGCGAGACTTTGCCGGGAGCAGGATATAGCGAGCCTCCCAAGGAACTGTCTTTTCAGGTCGGTTTTGTGCCCAGCCTTTCTCAAGTAGAAACAAGTCCGATTATCATAGGTTCTGCCGTGGCTCAAGGCGAAGACCGCTTTACCGACACAAGAGTCACAAGTCAGATAAAGCCGGCGTTGACGATAAGGCTTAGCACCGACTCGGCATACAACGAGGAGGAAGGCAAAGTCGTAAAATAATTAAAGGAAGCGTGAAAACCAGGAGAAGCGTATGAAGAAAAAGGAAGATAACATAATGGAAAAAATCGTCTCACTTTGCAAGAGAAGGGGGTTTGTGTATCAAGGATCGGAGATCTATGGCGGTATGGCCGGTTTGTATGACTTCGGTCCGTATGGGGTCGAACTTCTTTTGAATATCAAAAAGTCTTGGTGGAATGCCAATGTGCGCATGCGAGATAATTACGTAGGTCTTGATTCGGCAATATTTAAAGACCCTCGAGTCTGGGAGGCCTCCGGACATGTAGGCGGCTTTTCAGATCCTCTTGCCGAATGCAAAGAATGCAATACGCGAATTCGAGTTGACAAAGAACTTGCAAATATCGGCGTTACGGCGGATGAAAAAATGTCCGAGGCGGATTTGAACAAAATTTTTGATGACAATCGAGACAATATCCCGTGTCCAAAGTGCGGGAAGAAAAAATTCTCGGAGGTGCGGGCTTTCAACCTTCTCGTCAGCTCCAATCTCGGAGATTTTACAAACGACAACAAAAACCCCGTTTATCTGCCCGGGGAGGCTTGCCAAGGGATCTATTTGAATTTTAAAAATGTGGTAGATACCACTCGCATGCGTATTCCATTTGGAATCGCGCAGATCGGCAAAGCGTTTCGCAATGAGATTTCCCCTCGTAATTTCTTATTTCGTACGCGTGAGTTTGAACAGGCGGACACGCAGTTTTTTGTCCGTCCAAATGAAAATAAAGAAGCATACGAAAGGATCAAGAAGGAGCGCTGGGAATGGTATTTGAGCTTGGATATCAAGGAAGAGAACTTGCGTTTCAAACAGCATGACAACTTGGTTTTCTACGCGAAAGACGCATGGGATATCGAGTACAATTTTCCGACCCTCGGGTTCGATGAGGTTGAAGGAATCCATGACCGTACAGACTACGATTTGACACAGCACATGAAATTTTCCGGAGAGGATTTATCATATATTGATCCAAACACGAATGAAAAATACGTGCCCTGGATACTGGAAACTTCTATGGGAGTCGGCAGGGTATTTCTGGCCGTCCTTTCCGAGGCCTATGCGGAAGATACGCTTGGCGGAGAAAGTCGAATAGTTCTTCGTCTCGCCAGCCACCTCGCACCCGTCAAAGTCGCGGTCTTTCCGCTTCTTAAAAACAAGCCGGAACTGGTGGAAAAGGCGAGGGAAGTTTATTTGATGCTAAAAAAGGAATTTGGAGCCGTGGAATTTGACGACAACGGAAACATCGGCAAGCGCTACAGGAGGCAAGACGAAATCGGTACGCCGTTTTGCGTAACTGTTGATTTTGATTCGCTTGAAAAACACGATGTTACCGTGAGAGACCGCGATAGCGGAAAGCAGATACGAATAGCCACCTCTCGGCTGGGAGAAACCATATCGGAGGTTATTAAAGGGAAGTCGTTTTCTGAACTTTCATAAGAAATTATGCCACAGAAATCTAAAAAATATTGTCCCTGTCCCCATTACTCCCATTACTGCCTTTATGAGCAAAAAAATCAATAACGAATCCTCTCTATCTCGGGCAAAAGGATTTACTCTCATAGAACTCCTCGTAGTCATCTCTATAATAGGCCTTTTGTCGGCGGTGGTTCTAGCGTCACTAAATAGCGCTAGAGCGAAGGCGAGGGATGCGCGGAGAATAGCCGATTTCGCTACTATTCAAACAGCATTAGAGCTTTTTTATGACCAGACGGGAAGTTATCCAAGGACTATCTTCGGCAGATCGACGGGGTCCATGCAGTGGGCCTATTTTTCCGAATGTTTGGAGAAGGGCACGGAGTTGCGGTGCGGCTTTACAATCTCAAATTATCAGCCGGTAATATCAAAAGTGCCGCAAGACCCTTCACGTAGCACTTCAGACCCGCTTGCAGATGACAAAACCTATCGCCCCGTACTTCCAGTGGGTTGTGATTCCGCCGGACAGAGCTATCGCATTGCCGCCCTTCTTGAAACAAATCACAGTGCTTTAGAAAGCGACTTGGATGGAAGTT
>JAUYJM010000039.1 GCA_030689285.1 bacterium | reverse complement strand
ATAATCATTGACCTCAAAGCCAAGCGCTTTATATCAACAGACGACTACTATCAAATGAGAAGATACTTATCGGCAAGTGACTTGAGATTAGGAATTATTGTAAATTTCCGCCAGTATAGAATTTATCCGAAACGAGTTCTGCTCCCATCAGACCGTTCGTAGTATTCGCATTTATTTCGTAGGTTCGCATTAACTATGGTTTTAAACGCTAAACCTTCCCAAGATTTTGTCCCTATAAAAGAAGTCCGCGACGGAATCGCGGTGCTTAAAGACAATTCTATGCGCGGAATCTTACTGGCTTCATCTTTAAACTTCGCGCTTAAGTCCGAAGACGCTCAAACAGCCGTCATTTCTCAATTTCAAAATTTTTTAAATTCTTTGGACTTTTCAATACAGATTTTTATGGAATCGCGGCACTTGGATATTCGTCCGTATCTCGCCCTTTTGGAGGAGAGATATAAAGCCCAAACCACCGAACTTTTAAAAATTCAGACAAGGGAATACATAGGTTTCATAAAAAGCTTTATAGAGGGTACAAATATAATGACAAAGACATTTTTTGTCGTAATACCTTTCACACCTCCCATTCTTCAGAAAACCGGCAGTCAAAGCGGATTAAAAGGCTTTTTGAAAAAAAACCGGTCAGAGACTACGGAATCCAAAATGGAGCTTTTTGAAGAGAACCGTAGCCAGCTTGAACAAAGAATGAGTGTCGTGGAACAAGGCCTTATCCGGTCGGGTGTGCGAGTCGCCAAACTTGGCACGGAAGAGATAGTGGAATTATTTTATAAATTGTTTAATCCAGGGGAGACGGAGAAACCGATTAAAATTGATTAACATGAAGCACGCAACATAGGGCATGAAACAAAAAGAGTTTTTTCCGCGTCCACTGTTGCACGTTGCATGCTACACGTCATATGAGTATATTTGACTTTCTAAAAACTAAAAAAGCTCCTACACTCGCACCTATACTGCCTCAAGAAATTTACGAGGCGGGGGTTTTAGAACTTAAAGACGTTATTGCTCCTTCGGCGCTGAAAATAACGCCTAAAATGCTGAACCTCGGAGATAAAATCGCGCGAACTTTTTTTGTAATTTCCTATCCGCGATATCTCACTGACGGTTGGTTTTCGCCAATCATAAACTTGGATAAGGTCTTTGATATATCCATACACATCCACCCCATTGAAACCTCAAAAATCTTAAGACAGTTTCAAAAAAAAGTAGCCGAGGTACAAAGCCAAATACATACGAGGGAAGAAAAGGGGCTTGTGCGGGACCCTATGCTAGACACCGCTTATCAGGATTTGGAAAAACTAAGAGACGACCTTATGCAGGCCCAGGAAAGACTTTTTGACGTAGGGCTTTATGTTTCAGTTTACGGCGACACCGAAGAAGAACTGAATGCGACAGAGTCTGAAATCCGTTCTATTTTGGAATCTAAACTGATTTATATAAAACCTGCTCTTTTCCAACAAGATGCAGGGTTTAAAAGCGTGTTGCCATCGGCCACAGACGAACTGGCCGTCCACTCAAAACTAAACTCATCGCCACTTTCCAGTATGTTTCCATTTATATCTTTTGACCTGACATCCGATAAGGGCATTCTTTATGGCGTAAACCGACACAACTCGTCTTTGGTTCTTTTTGACCGTTTTTCCCTTGAAAATTACAATTCTGTAACTCTGGCGAAATCCGGTTCTGGAAAAAGTTATCAAACAAAATTGGAGATTATAAGAACTCTTATGTTTGACACCGAAGTTATAGTTATTGACCCGGAAAAAGAATACGAATACTTGGCTGAAGCGGTAGGCGGAAAATATTTTAACATCTCGCTAAACTCCGAACATCATATAAACCCCTTTGAACTTCCTAAACCTGCCGAAGACGAGTCGCCGTCAGACGTACTCAGGTCAAACATAATCAACCTTGTCGGTCTTTTCAGAATTATGATGGGAGGCCTATCGCCGGAGGAAGACGCCATAATAGACCGCGCCATCACAGAAACATACGCTCTAAAAGACATAACCGCGGATGCCGACTTCTCAAACCTTGAACCCCCTCTTATGTCGGACTTTGAACTGGTGCTTGCCGGGATGGAAGGGGGCGAATCTTTGGTCCAACGTCTGTCAAAATATACCAGAGGCACTTGGGCCGGTTTCATAAACAGACCTTCAAATGTGGATATAAACGGAAAACTGGTGGTTTTTTCTCTAAGGGATATGGAAGACGAATTGAAACCTGTGGCTATGTATATAGTTACTCATTACATATGGAACGCCATAAGAAAAAACTTAAGAAAACGGCTCTTGGTCATAGATGAAGCATGGTGGATGATGAAGTCCGAAGATACGGCATCTTTTCTTTTAGGGCTAGCTAAGAGGGGTAGAAAATACTACTTGGGAGTGTCCACCATAACTCAAGACGTGGACGACTTTCTAAAATCGCCTTACGGACTGCCTATAATTACAAACTCCTCCATACAAATACTTTTAAAACAGTCGCCTTCAAACATAGACAAATTACAAAAGACTTTTAATCTCACGGATGAAGAAAAGTACCTGCTTTTAGAGTCAGATGTCGGAGAGGGAATATTTTTTGTGGGGTTAAAGCATGTGGCGATAAAAATTATCGCTTCGTACACGGAAGACCAGATAATCACCTCCGACCCTTCGGAACTCTTGACCATTAAAAAAGCAAAGGATGAACTCAACAGGGTTGGAAAATAGATTAAACGTTATGCCCTCAAAAAAGTTTGGAAACATTGGAATAGGTTTTCTTGTCGGAGCATCTTTAAGTTTTGATGTTTGCGTTTTAATAATTCTGGCCATACCTGTAGTCGGGCAGTTAATAGGGCCTTTTATCGCGCAACTAATAAACGTGGCGGCTTATATCCTATTTTTCTTATGGTTAAAAATCGGCTATGGAGTGAGTTTCATTCGCGTAGACAGGGCATTGCCTTTTTTCGGCTCCGGTCTTTTGGAATCAATCCCTTACATAAACGGCGGGCCTTCGCTCACAATAGGAATAATCGCCACGATTTACTACCACAACAAATCATTGAGCAAACAGGATGGTTTTATGGCAGAAGAAAAGCAAAGAATAAACTGATGGAACGCTGTACTCTATCCCCTGTATATTACGGTTTTCTTGTCCTTGTAATGTTATAATAAAAAGTGATGAATTGCCTCACAAAAATTTTTATCTTTTTCCTAACTGTTTCTTTTTTAGGCGCCGTGGAGAAGATTTACGCGGCAGAATTTGGAATCGGCGGCACGGATGGCTTAGAAATTATTGTTAATCCGGAATTTCCGAAGGGCAACGAAGTTGTGAATTTTAAAGCGGAAAGTTACACTGTAAATCTCAACGAAGCGGAAATATCTTGGTTTGTGGATGGCGAATTCCAAACAGGAGGACAAGGACTCGTG
Organism: bacterium; assembly: GCA_030689285.1. Taxonomy (GTDB): domain Bacteria; phylum Patescibacteriota; class Minisyncoccia; order Phycocordibacterales. The sequence continues at coordinate 12,797 of JAUYJM010000039.1, read as the reverse complement.
GATTTTTCCGTACAGATAGGCCCGCCGGGAACAGAAACCCTCGTTACGGCAATAGTGAAGCATCAAAGTGGAGCCTCTTTTACAAGGCAAGTTTTCGTAAGACCTGCGGAAGTAAGTCTTATTTGGGAAGCAAACGGTTTTACTCCGCCGTTTTATAAAGGGAAAACTCTATTCTCCTACGAAGGGGAGGTCAGAGTTATAGCCAGACCTAATATAATTACAAAGGACGGACGTCTGTTGTCTTCAAAATCTTTGGTGTATATTTGGAAAGAGAACGGACAAATAATAAACGAATTATCCGGATACGGTAAGGATGTTTTTGTCGCCATAGGAACCGTGCCTCTTAGGCCGATTACGATTTCCGTAGAGGCAAAAACCGCGGATGAAGCTTATGTCGCCAAGGGAGAGATATCCATAGCCCAAGATAAACCCGTGGTACTTTTCTATGAAAAACATCCGCTTTACGGCATTTTGTACAATCGGGCGCTCAGAAGGAATTTAAACCTAAACACTTCTGAAATGTCGGTTGTCGCGATACCTTACTTCTTTACCGCGGATAGTATGGAAAATCGTTCTCTTCTTTATAGCTGGAATATGAATGGTATTCCGCTTGAAGGAAGTAGAAATTCAATTGTTTTGCGCGCTGAAGAGGGAAAAAGCGGCAGAGCGACTGTCGGATTGGAAGTTCGTTCGGCCGACAAGTTGTTTCAATTCGGCGAGGGCGGTTTAAACGTCTATTTTGGAGAACAAAATAGAACACGAAATATTTTCCTTGGAAGATAATATGTTAAAACGAATTGGTTTTTGTCTAGTTATTGTCTTTTTTATGGTCGCGGTTTTAAGTCCTGCGATAGTTTTTGCCGCGCAAAGTTATACCCCTCTCGCGCCAATACCTGGAACTTTTTCATCGGATTGCAACGGAAACGACTGCCTTTTAAGCACTTATCTTGCCGGCGCGTTTAAGCTCGGCATTGCCATAGCCGGTCTTTTGGCTTTTCTTATGATAGTCATAGGCGGTTTTCAATACGCCACAACCGACTCTATTACCGGAAAATCGGACGGACTTGCCAAAGTTAGGCAGGCTGTGGGCGGTCTTATACTGGCTCTAGCTTCGTATTTGATTATTTATCAGATAAATCCAAGTCTGGCGCAGTTGGATTTAAGTTTTGGAGGGCCTATAGAAGGGAGGGATGCCCTTAATGTTACTGACGGACTTTTTTTGGAAGTTAGAGAATATAAATACGAAAACGATATTTTGACTTCAGACATAGTGAGAAAAAAACTCCGCGAAAACAGAGAAGAATTTGAGCGGGCATTGCAATCGAATGACCCTGAAGTGAGAGAGCAGGCGGACATACTTCGCACAACTCATTTTCCTGTAAGTTTGGGTGTTACTGGAAGACAGGTAGTGGATGCTCTATACGAAGGAAACTTCGCGGTAGCGGAACAAAAATTAGAAGTGCTGAAAAGTTCAAAGGATACTTTTTTGTCAGAGCTTCGTTCCACCGGCCAGACAACCGGCGCGGCAGAGTGGGAAGAATTTTTAAATGGTACAATTGAGGATTATGAAAACCGCCTAAACCAACAACAGTAGTTTACGATTTGAGTTTTTTTGAAATATATAACATGGAATTTAAAATACATTATGTCTAAAAAGACTGCCACAATTATAATAATAGCTTTAATAATGGTCCTCGCGGCGGTTTTTGCTTTTTTGTATTTTCGCGATACTGGCGCCAAAGAAAGCCCCGTAAACGAAGATTCGTTTCCTTTTTTCCCGGGTGGCGGCGAAGGAAGCGGGGGAGAGCAGGGCGGCGATACCATATCCGATACCTCTTCCGGCGAAACAAAAGCGGTTCTTGAGCAGATTACAACCACTCCTGTGGCAGGTGGGATTATATTCACCAAAAACAGCGAAGCTTATATTCGTTACATTGAAAGGGCTTTAGGTAACGTCTACGAGAAAAAAATCGGCGAAAACAGTACCGTTCGAGTTACAAACACAACCATACCGGCAGTCTATGAAGGCCTTTGGCAGAAAGATGGAAATTGGGTTTTGGCCCGCTTTACAGACGAAACCGGCTCATTTGCAAGAACTTTTTACGCTGAAATAGAAGAGGATGTTGATGTAGACACCCCGCAAGACCTTTCAGGAACATTTCTCACAAACAACATAGAAAGCGTATCAATATCTCCGGACACTAAATTGATTTTTTATTTAACAAGCAACTCCGGAGGCAGTTTGGGTATAGTGTCAAATCCGGACGGAAGCGGCAAAAGAGAGGTTTGGCGCTCACCCATCAGATTTTGGAACTCTTATTGGTCGTCTCCGCGCACAGTAACCTTAACCACTAAGGCCTCCGCGGAAGCAGTTGGCGAGACGGTTCTAGTAAATACTTCAAACGGGGCAGTGAGAACGGCTATACTGGGTGTAAGAGGGCTTACATCTTATCAAAACTACGACGGCTCATATATCGCTTTCAGCGAAAGTTCTCTATCTTCAGTTAAATTTAGAGTATTGGACACAACCACCGACAACGTAAAAACTTTTTCGCTTTCCACATTGCCGGAAAAGTGTGTTTGGAGCAGAAACGAACCGAATATTCTGTACTGCGCGGTTCCTGCAAACCTACCGGCGGCAAAATACCCTGATGTTTGGTATCAAGGCAGAATACTGTTTTCAGACGAGATTTGGAAGCTGGACGCGGAAAACGGATTTATTTCTTTTGTAGCCGGTCTGGAAAACCTGTCAGGAGAATCTATAGATGCCGTAAACCTTTCCCTTTCACCAGACGAAGATATGCTTCTTTTTACCAACAAATCCGATTACACCTTGTGGTTGTTGCGGTTATAAAACTGGTCGGTGATTTTTTTTAATCCTTTATGTACTTTATAACCACTCTCCTTTCTTTTCCTTCTCCGACCGATTCCGTTTCTATGTTAGATTCTCCCTCTAAAAAGGAGTGCACCAACATTCTTTCATAAGAAGACATAGGAGGTAGGGGAACATTCACTCCGAAAGATTTCGCGCGTTCTGACATAATTTTTACTCTCTGTTTTAGCTCCTCAAAAGATTTCTCTTGGTAGTTATTTACGTCAATATAAAATTTTTCTTCTGTTGTCTCGCTTTTCAAGCTTTTATACACCATTCTTTTTACGAGATAGTTTAATGCCGTTAAAGTTCCGCCTTTGTTGCCGATAAGGAGGCCTGAATCTTGGGTTTTTATGACATAACCCACTCCTCGCCCTGAATTTTCAGTCACGTCAACCGAATCAAAAGAAACCTTCATAAGGTTTAGGGTTTTTTCTATGATTTGTTTAGTCTGTTCGTTGTTCATATTTTTAGGCGGTTTTTCCTTGCGTAAAGCTCCTGACCTATGGCAAATATATTACTTGTAGTCCAATATAATGCAACTGCTCCAGAAATTGAGAAGGAAATGAAGAATACGATGACCGGCATCACATATCTCATCTGAAGGTTCATGCTCCTTACAAGGTCTTCTTTGAACGATTTTTGTCCGGAAGAAGCGGCTAGTTTTGGCATAGCCAATCTCACCTGAAAAAATTGTGAAATTCCGGCCGCCAACGCTAAAATAAAGCTTTTCTCAGCGATGTTTAAAAGACCTAAAAACTCCATATCCACCGTTGGAACTGAAACAAAACCGTATAGAAGGTCGGTGTTTATAACCGGCAAACCACCTCTTAAAAAGATGAAATAAAGAGCAAGAATTATGGGTATTTGTATTAAAATAAGCAGAATCCCGGAAAAAGGATTGATGCCTTCGTTTTTATAAAGGTCCATCATTGCCCGCGCTTTGCCCTCCGCGTCTTTCTCGTATTTTTTCTTTATTTCATTCAGACGGCCTTCAAGGCCTTTCATTTGGAGCTGAGTTTTTACCGCTTTTTGAGAAAGTGGGAATAGGATGAGCTTTATTAAGACAGTAAAAAGGACTACGACCACCCCGGCATCTGCCCAAGGAAGTATGTCCATTAAAAAAACCAAACCGTTGTAAAGCGGTTGGTACACTACGGCGATAAATAAAGCCTTCATAGGTCTTACTGTATCACATTTCTATTTTTTTCAAAATTTGAGCCTGAACCATTGCGTCTTCAACCTCACTTTTTAAAGTCTGAAAATCTGCCTCTCTGACCTTTTGTTGAGTAAAAAACACCACCGCAAGACCGTTTTTTATTCTGGGCAGAAGCTCTTGGATGGCTGAATACAGTCTGCGGCGGATCTTATTCCTTTCTTCGGCTTTTGGAGCGGTTTTTTTTGAAACCACGACGGAAAACTTTCTGCCATCTTCATCGTTTGGTTTGATAAAAGTTATCCGCATTGTGAAAAAAGGGTTGCGGATTGACCTACTTTTAACAAGACTGCTAAAAACAGCCCGTGATATTCTATTCTTTTTATTTAGCATACCGCTTTAGTTGGAGTGGATGAGTGGAACACCAGAGTTATACCGATATTTTTACTCGGCCTTTGTTTCGCCTTCTTTTGATTACATTTCGGCCGCTTTTGGTTCTTTTTCGCACAAGAAAACCGTGTGTCTTGGCTCTTTTTCTCTTTTTTGGTTTGTATGTAAATGACATTGTTATGGAACATATAACTTGCAACACTGAACACTTACAGATAAAGACATATTTTCAAATGACTTCCTGTTTCGTGTTACATGTTTCGTGTTACATGATTTATTAACATCTTATACACATATTATTAACATAAATGGGCTTTTTTTACAAGTTTTTTATTTATGCATAGAGGAGTATACTGTAGTGACTTATTAGTTGCGGTTAAACTCTGAAAATAATCGGTTGCCGATTTACCTGTAAAAGCTAGGAGTCGTGGTTTATTCTTTTTTTTTAACAACCTATGGACAACAAACAACTGTGGGAAAATGCGCTTGTAGAAATAGAGATGTCAGTGTCAAAAGCGAATTTCAGCACATGGTTTAAGGATACATACGTCCTGAAGCGAGAAGAAGGTGTTGTGTTTTTGTCTGTACCAAACGCGTTTGTAAAAACATGGCTTTTAGAAAAGTACCATAAGTTTATTTTAAAATCATTGAGAAATTTATCCGACTCGATACGATCAATAGATTACACCGTGGCTAGAGAAGACGGTAAAAACCCAATAAATGACTCTAAAAGGTATGTTTCCGGTTTTATGGAGCTTCCGTTGAACGAATTTATGGTTGATAAGGAAAATAATCTAAACCCGCGGTACACATTTGAGTCTTTTGTTGTAGGACCTTTCAATGAGCTTGCCCATGCCGCCGCTCAAGCAATCATAAAAAAACCCGGTATAGTTTACAATCCGCTTTTTATCTACGGCAACACCGGCCATGGAAAAACACACCTTATACAAGCTATCGGAAACCATATAAAGAAAGTAGACATTTCAAAAAAAATCTATTACATTACATCTGAAAGATTTGCGGTTGATTTTGTGAACGCTCTTCAAAACGGCAAAGCGAACCAGTTTAAAGACAAATACCGTGGTTATGACGTGATTATAATGGATGATATTCAGTTTTTTTCAAATAAAGAAAAAGTGCAAGAAGAGCTTTTCCACCTATTCAACAGTATGTACGACAACAACAAACAAATAGTGTTCTCTTCAGACAAACATCCTAATTTTATACCTGATTTGGAAAATCGTTTGAAATCACGGTTTTCTCAAGGTATGATAGTGGATATACCGGCTCCGGATATAGACTCACGGGCGGCAATCTTAAGAAGAAAGCTTCAAGCGAGCAATTTATCTCTAAACGCGGAGTCAATTGATTTTTTATCTTCCGTGATGGAATCGAATATAAGGGAACTTGAAGGTATTGTAAATTCTATAATCTGTCAGATGAATTTAAAAGGTAGGGAACTCACTATAAACGAAGTGCGTCAATTGGTAAAAAACAACAGTAAACCTAAGAAAAACATCGCTATAAAAGATGTAGTGAAGATAGTCGCTGATTTTTACAATATTGAAGAATCCAGTATTTATGAGAAAACCCGCAGGAAGGAGATTGTCAAACCTCGGCAAATAACAATGTATATATTAAGAGAGGAGTGTAATGTATCTTACCCTTTAATCGGACAAAAACTTGGAGGGAGAGACCATACCACAGTAATCCATTCTTGTGAAAAGATAAAGAATGAGATAAAAGATGACCATATTCTAGCCCAAGAGGTAAGTCAAATCAAAACATTAATTTAGTTAGGCGGAGAGCATAAAAACTGTTGAAAAAATGTGGAAAAGGAATGGATAAATATATGTATAAATTGTGAATAAAAACGAATAAGAATTTAAAAATCTTTTTTTAAATCCACATATTCACAGATTACCATAAAGCTTTAGAAAGAAATCCACAAGTAATTAAAACAGTGTTGGTAAAAAAACATTACAAACAAACGGTATAAAAAGTTTTCCACTTACCAACATCCTTAATAGTATTAATAAGTTTTTTAGTTAAATTAAAAACAAAAACCTATCACTTTATGAAACTAGAAGTTTTTGTGGAAAAAATTAGAAGTTTTCTTCAAAACGCGGAAAGGATTTCAGGGAAAAACCTCTCTCTTCCGGTGCTTTCGGGTGTTTCGCTTTCAGTTAAGGATAAAAAGTTGATTATAAAAGCCACCAATCTTGATATTGGTGTTGAGTTTTCTCTTCCTGTTAAGGTTTACAAAGAAGGGGTTGTGGTTGTGCCAGCTTCCGTACTAGGTTCTTTTGTAGGACTGCTTAAAGACGGTGAGAAACTAATTTTAGAGCTTTCAGATAACAACCTCCTTTTAAATTCTGAAAACTCTTCAGCTTCGCTTAAAACGTTTTTAGCTGAAGATTTTCCTTCTATTCCAGCGCCTTCCGGCGGCGTGTCTGTTGAGATTCCACTTCCGTTTTTTGTGGGAGGTTTAAGGTCTGTCTACTACAGCGCTTCTGTTTCAAATATAAAACCGGAACTTGCGAGTGTTTTTATTTATACATATGAAACCTTTTTAGTTTTTGTGGCAACCGATTCTTTTCGTTTAGCGGAAAAAAAAGTTACTCTCCCAAAAAGTTTAAACATTCCTCCTACACTCATACCTTTAAAAAACATATCGGAAATAATAAGGATTTTGGAAACTTTTCCAAAAGAAACATCTATTAGATTTGCCGAACACCAAATAGTGTTTGAAGCTCCCAACATGAGAGTGGTATCCAGAGTGATTGATGGCGCCTTCCCTGATTATAAGCAAATAATTCCAAAAGATATTTCCACAAAAGCTACAGTTTTAAAACAAGATATAGCCCAAGCTCTCAAAGCCGCGAATGTTTTTTCGGATAATTTTCACCAGCTTTATTTTTCCATAAATCCAAAAGAGGGTAAATTCATTGTTAAAAGCAAGAATAATGAAGTGGGTGAAAATACAACATCTATCAAAGCGGCGCTCGAAGGGGACCTTGTAGATATAAGTTTTAACTATAAATATCTGGTTGATTTTGTGGGAGTTGTAAATTCCGACAGTGTGATTTTTAGTTGGAGCGGTAGCGGAAAACCTTTAGTACTGCGCGGGGTTGGAGATTCCTCCTTTACGTATTTAGTGATGCCGATGAACAGGTAGTCTTTTTGGTAGAATTCCACACTTAAAAATACGATAGTTTTTAAATTAAAACAATTCGGTCAAACCGTTGCTTATAGTTATGAACCCTATTTCTTTCTATTTAGAAAAATTCAAAAACCTCGGTCTTTCAGAAAAAGCCCAAAAAGACACGGTAGCCGAGGTCGCTTCTCAAATTTTAAACACCCCCATCATTAGTTCTCAAGTTCAAATAAAAAATGGAGAGATAAAAATTGCCGGGCTTTCGGCTTCGGCAAAACAAACTCTTTTTTTAAACAAAGATTTGTTTTTAAGTAAAATTGAGGAAGTTGGCAATATAAACGATGGTTTTAAGAAGAAAAAAATAAGGTTTTAAAAGACTATTTTTCTTATGTTTTGGTTGATGTCGCCGTTCTTATCCTCCTCGTTTTCCGGAATTGAAAAAAAGATTTTTATATGCTCCGGCATGGCTCGGGGTATATTTTCTGGCCACTCCACGAAAACAAGATTTTTTGGATTAGAAATTAACTCTTTCCAACCAAGCTTTCTTATCTCTTCTTCAAACACAAGGCGATAAGCGTCTACATGGATTAAACTTTCAAAATAAGGATTATCCAAGGCGTACCTGCGGAAAATAAGAAAAGTTGGACTCAAAACATTTTCAGAAACCCCAAGTGTCTTGGCGGCAGACTGTACAAAGGTTGTTTTACCTGAACCTAAGTTTCCATATAATCCGACAATTGTTGCTGAAATTTCTTTCGGCGTAAGTTTTAAAATAAAACTTTCCGCCGCTTTCCCCGTCTCTTCAGCGCTTTTACTCAAGATTTCCATGATTATTACGATATATTTTACATCAAAAAAAAGAAGAGTGAAAGTATTTAAACATCTCACTCTTCAACCACCCTTCTCAAAGTTATTTGTGTGGGGGTATTTTCTTTGCGGCAAGGCAGATGCTTACCGTAAAGATTATACCGCTAACAAACAAAATTCCACCAACCAAAAACCAAAATATGTTAAGTTTTTCCATTGTCTTTCCTTTCAATTTTGGCCTACCCATGCTTTGCGCGGGCAGGCTATGTTTCTCCGATTTATGGACAGAATGTCCCCACCCTTCCTCCCCGCCCAACCCCAATGTTGTAGTGGTAGACCGTCTGGCGGGGGTATATCCCATAAGGGATACCCCTGCTGCTCACCCCATAATGAGGTGTTCGGTAATAACCGTAGCCCCGCATCGGTGTTCCTCCTTTATTGTAACCCTGCACGGGGGTGGAACACCCCACGGCCGAGATTAAAAGTAATGTGGAAATAAAGACCCATAACACAGTAGTTTTATTCATAATGTACTCCTTTTTATATTGTATCATATATAGCTTTAAAAGTCAAGGACTTAAACCGTAAGTATCCACACCTCACGAAGAATGGCTTTAATTCTCCCCTGCTCCCCTGCCAGAGGGGAGCTCCCGAGTCCGCGAGGGTGAGGGGTGGGAGTAAAGGGAGCGCTCCGATTCTTATCGGAGGAGGGATTTAAAATCCCCCGCCTTTCAGGCACCCCCTTTAGGAAAGGGGGAATAAGAGGTGTGGACAGTTACCTTAAACCATAATTCTCCACTGTAATCTTGGCGGTAAAAGCTCTATAATACTTCTATGACGATTTCTTTTAATGAAGAAAGGCAGAATGAACAACTTAGCGCCTTAAAGAAAAAACAAGAGGAAGAACTTATTTCCGCTTTAGCTGAAGGTTACAATCTTGCCTCCGTGGATCTTAGACCCATTCCCATAAATATGGAAGCTCTTCGTCTTGTGCCAGAAGAAAAAGCCCGTAGAGCTCAATTAGCCGCTTTTAACAAGCTGGGGAAGAGAGTGAGTATCGCGGCTCGGCTTCCTAAAAGTGAGGAGACAAAAACCGTTTTGGAAGACTTAGACAAAGCGGGTTTTGAAACAGTCCTGTTTATAGCCAGTACTTCAAGTCTGGAAAAGGCATGGAGCAAGTACGCGGAACTGTCTTACGCCACGGAGAGTAAAAAAGGTTCGCTTGAAATATCGGATGTTGAGATAGAAAAGGAGATAAAAACTTTTAAAAACATAAGCGATGTGGAAAAATCGGTTAAAGATTCCCTGCAGTCAAAAAAGAGCGCCCGCATCTCTCATGTGGTGGAAATTGTTATAGCAGGAGCATTATGGAGCGGCGCGTCCGATATACATATGGAACCGGAAGAAGAAAATGTACGTCTTCGTTACCGTTTGGATGGAGTTTTGAATAACATTTTGTCTTTTGATTTGGAAACTTACGCTTTTATCCTCTCAAGAATAAAACTCCTTTCAGGACTTAAATTAAACGTTAAAGCAGAGGCGCAAGACGGACGCTTCAGCGTACATCTCGGCAAGGACGATATTGAGATCAGAACATCTATCTTACCCGGAGCATATGAAGAATCAATAGTTTTAAGACTTCTAAACCCTAAAGCCATTTCCGTACCTCTTGAATCTTTGGGAATAGAGCCGAAGCTGTTTAAACTTTTAATGAGAGAGGTTGAAAAACCAAATGGCATGCTTCTTACCACAGGCCCCACGGGAAGCGGAAAGACCACCACTCTTTACGCGTTTTTAAAAAGAGTCCATAAGCCGGCTGTGAAAATCATAACAATAGAAGACCCGATAGAATATCATTTGCCAGGCATCGTTCAGACACAGGTAGAATCGGAAAAAGGGTACTCTTTTGCCTCCGGACTGCGTTCATCACTGCGACAGGACCCCGACATAATAATGGTCGGCGAAATTAGAGACAAAGAAACCGCCAGTATCGCGATAAATGCCGCGCTTACAGGCCATCTTGTTTTTTCAACTCTTCACACCAACAACGCAGCAGGAGCATTTCCCCGTCTCATTGACCTTGGCATAAATCCAAAAATAATCACTTCCGCGGTTTCGGTGGTAATGGCGCAGAGACTTCTTAGAAAACTTTGCGACAATTGCAAGAGCCAAGTTTCCCTTCAAGAAGAAGATGAAAAATTTGTTAAAAAGGTAATAGATTCGCTTCCTGAAGAAGAAAAAAAAGACCTACCTAAAGATCGTTTAAAGGTGTGGCAGGCTACAGGTTGTGAAAAGTGCAACAAGTCTGGCTACAAAGGTAGAATAGGCGTTTTTGAGGCCATTTTAACTGATGAGTCTGTTGAGAAAATCGTCATACAAAATCCGAGCGAAAGAGATATAAAAGAAGCTGCAATCACACAAGGTATTTTAAGTATGGTTCAAGACGGTGTAATAAAAGTTTTAAAAGGAGTGACTTCATTGGAGGAGCTAAAAAGAGTTGTGGAAATGGATTAACCAACAACAGACAACTAACAACGAGCGATTAACTACTCACAACTAAAGCTATTTTAATAATTTTTATGTTGTTGGTTGCGAGTTGTTGACCGCTGGTTATCAGTTACAGGTCATTATAAAACATTTTTTGTCTCTTGTACCATTGCTTTGAATTTAAAGAGAAGTATATTAATACCATCTCCAATTAACCATTTCACACAAATCCCTGAATTTTGGCTACAAAACTTCGCTTCGCGCTCGCCATATCTTGATATGGCTCGCGCTCCAGCTCGTTTTTCGCCGAAAATTCAAGAATTTGTTAATGTGAAAGCGTTAATTGGAGATGGTATAAGAAAAGAAAATTCTAGCCGATAAATCTCTAAGCAATACTTTCTGAATACAAAAAGTCAATGAGTCGGACGAGGATAGAAATCGCGATAAACCCGAAGGTTTATACCATTTCGTCCTTACCGAAACACTACCCGGGCCGGGGCCCTTAATTGCTTAGAGATTTATATGCTGGAATTAAAAAAAGCGTCTAAAGAGAGCTTACATTATCCTAGCATACAACAATATCAATGTCAAGCGATAATACCACAGATGAAAATCAAGACGGCGAAATAAAAGTTTTGGCGCCGGATAGGGGATTGGACCAACAATTAAGACCCGAGAGCTTTAAAGATTATGTGGGCCAAGACAACATCAAGCAAAACTTGAATATTTTGCTCTCTGCCGCCAAAAGCAGAGGCCATAGGCCGGAACACGTGCTTCTTTACGGTCCTCCTGGGCTAGGGAAGACTACTCTCGCAAACATTATCGCCAAAGAGATAGGAGCCCAGCTGAAAATCACTTCAGGGCCTTCTGTGGAAAAAGTCGGGGATTTGGCTTCAATACTTACAAACCTTTCTTCCGGAGACGTTCTTTTTATAGACGAAATCCATCGGCTAAACAAGACGGTGGAAGAAGTGCTTTATCCGGCAATGGAATCCGGGGTCATAGATATAATAATAGGCAAGGGGCCTTCAGCCCGCACTATTCAGCTTGAACTTCCTCCATTTACAATGGTGGCCGCGACCACAAGAATCGCGCTTTTATCTTCGCCTCTTCGCTCGCGTTTTTCTGGTGGAACTTTTCGCCTTGAGTTTTATAACGAAAATGAGATTTCAGAAATTATTCGTCGCTCGGCAAGAATTCTAAAAGTATCCTTGGAAGAAGATGCGGTGGCAGAAATTGCCAAAAGAAGCAGATTTACGCCTCGTACTTCCAACTACATTTTAAAAAGAGTAAGAGACTTTGCGGAAGTGAAGGGGAGGGTGTTTGACGTAAACACCGTGAAGGAGGCGTTGGAACTTTTAAAAATTGATTCAGTCGGGCTTTTGCCTCCAGATATCAGTATTTTAAGGGTTGTCGCGGAAAAATTTGGGGGAGGCCCTGTGGGGCTTGGCACTTTAGGCGCGGCTCTGTCCGAAGAACAGGCGACCATAGAAGAAGTGCACGAGCCGTATTTGCTCCAGTTAGGGTTTTTAGAGCGGACTCCTCGCGGTCGCGTTCTTACCCCGCTCGGCTATACGCATCTGGGTCTCCAAGTTCCAAAAAATTTGCAGAAGAAATTGCTATAATTTACCGTGAATTACGAAATGTCTTTTTCGGCGAGGTCTTCGTGGCGCACGGAGATTTTTTACTAAAAATCTCCTCTCTCCGGCGCCAGCCGCGCCTCCGAAGGCGCCTCTCAAACCTCGCCTCAACACCATTTCGTAATTCAAGGTAATTTACTCACCTAATTTTTTCTCTTGTTTTAAGTTGCGGGTTATCGTCAGCGACTTTTTTAAAGATTTAAGGGCCAGAGAAATACAAAAATCCCCGCGGGGCTACGGGCCGAGAGCGACAGAAATTATATGAACCAAAGAGCGGTGTTTAGAGGA
>JAUYJM010000036.1 GCA_030689285.1 bacterium | reverse complement strand
CCGCTTCTGCCGCCGCCAAAAGTCCCTCGCCGAAACCTTTTCGGATAGGATTTTGCTCAACATCGGCGTCAAAAAGTTTGGGATTTAATTTTACGGATGGATTAATCATAAAGGCAATTTTAAATTTTAAATTATAAATTTTAAAATAATGTTTAACTTCTTAAAATCTCAAATGCTGCAACTTTCTATTATTTTTGAAAAGATTAGGGTTAGCTCATGAGATTCTTTCCATAGTTGCTGACATTCAGATTTTAATTCAGTATCCGTAACAGCAAGCATTCTAAGCCAATGTTTAGTTTCTCTTGATTCTTTTCTGCAAATACTTATTTTGTTTTTAAAGTCTTTTTTAGAACTCGCTCCGTTCGCCTCCATGTAGTTGGCACCAATGCTTGTGGCCGAACGCACAAGTTGTGATACGAGAGGCCTGTTTATTTCATTCCTCTTAAACCGGCTAACAAAATTTATGACTGATTCTCCAAATTTTGCTGTTCGTTCTTCCAAATCATATTTCATTTTAATTTTAAAATTATTTTAAAATTTGTGCTTTAAAATTTAAAATTCTGTTTTATTGGTGTTCGCTTTTAATCTGTCCATTTAGTGTGCGTAGTGCGTTAAGGGCTGTTTTTTTCTCCTCGTCTGTTTTTGGAGGTTTTCCATGCCACTCAAACATTCTTTCAAATTCCGAAATGCCTTTGCTAGGTATTGTGTTGGCTATTATGACAGACGGTTTGCTAAATTCTGCCTGCGCTTGCCGCACTGCCCGCACAATTTCACTTATGTTGTGTCCATCAATCTCCTGTACATGCCAGTTGAACGCGTGCCACTTTTCCGCAAGCGGCTCAAGCGGCATAACGTCTTCGGTAAAACCCTCTATTTGGATATTGTTGCGGTCAATTATGGCGGTAAGATTTTGGAGCCGTTCTTTACCCGCAAGCATCATCCCCTCCCAAGAATTTCCGGCATCCAGTTCGCCGTCAGACATAAGGCAGTAAATCTGCTTTCCGGAGGTTTTACCCCTATCTATGCGTTCCGCGAGAGCCATTCCAACCGCTTGAGACAGCCCGCTTCCCAAAGGTCCTGAAGACGTTTCAATTCCCGGAAGCCACTCCCTGTGCGGATGGCCCTGGTATGGCGAGCCGAACTTGCGCAGTCGTTTTTTAAAATCATCCACCGGAAAATACCCGGCGTGCGCCATTGTGGCGTAGAGTACGGGACAGATATGACCGTTTGAAAGAACCACTCGGTCGCGTTCTTCCCATTGCGGATTTCCAGGGTCGTGACTGAGCAAATTAAAATACAGGGCGGTAAAAATATCCGCCATGCCGAGTGGCCCCGCCGTGTGCCCGCTTCCCGCTTCAATAAGGGCTTCTACTATTGTAAGCCGTATTTCATTCGCGATTTTTTGCAATTCGTTTACTTCAGTAACTTTTTTCATACTTCAATTTTCTTTGACTTTTAGCGAGCTTAAACAAACTCTCTGCTGTGATTTTATTATAACACCTTTTATTATAAAACCACCGTAAAAATTAAAACACCAGCATTGCTGCGAGTAAAAATTTAGGTGAAAATTTAGGTGTCCAACCTCCATAAACTTTGGGGAAAATGTGGTGTAATACGTATAATACGTATAATACGTATTTGATATTTGATAATGAGGACGGCCGCCATTGTTTTGTTTTGATACTTAATCCAATTAATTATTTAGCACAAAATAACCAAATTTATATCAAACATATTAAAATTGATACATATTACATACGCAATAATATTTTGAAGCATTTAATGAGAGTAAATCCATTTTTTTAATTTTTTCCATAACCTAATTTTATCACTTATTCCAATAACAAAACACTGTAATCCGCTTCCGTATTCCAATCACGTCCAAATTCACAGCCGCCCGGCAAATTTAGAGGACAGAGTTCAGGTTGTCCGCATTTTCTCTTCTCACCTTCTCTATTTCCTCCATAAAATGTAGACGATCGTCTACATTTTATATTTCAGGTCAAACATCTTTTTGTGACTTACCTATTCTCTCTCTTCTTTTATTAATATTAATTTGTGGTTTATCCAACTTCAATTGTTAAACAACTTCTTCACTTTTACATAAACCTGTACACGCTTGATTTTCTAACGGGTTAAAGACATGTAATTTCGTAAAAACAAAAACTTCTATCCCGCGTTTTTCAAATTCTCAATCGCCAGCTTTGCACTGTGGGCTTTAAAAATGGCCGAGCCGGCGACAAGGCGGTTCGCTCCGGCAAAAACAAGACGTGATGCCGTTTCCAGAGACACGCCGCCGTCAACAGAGATAACGATAGAAGGAAATTTTTCACGTAAATTGGATATTGTGTCAAGCGCGTGCTCGTCAAACGGCTGCCCTTGAAATCCGATTTTTTCTATTCCCATTACTTGAACGGCGGATAGTTTTCCGGAAAGGGATTCAAGGGCCGCAATCTCTTCCGCCGTCGCGGCAGAAGAGATTGCGGCCACCACCTCCACCTTAGCTCCCCACTCTTTCAAAATTTGCGAAAAATTTTCGGTACTTTTCAGATGTACCACTACCCTACTTGCCCCGATTTTTACAAAGTCACCAACCGATTTCTCCGGTTCTTCCACCATAAGGTCAAACTCAAAGTCCATTTTACAGAGATACGGCAACTCTCTTTTCTCTTCTTTAAACTTTTCAAAATCTCCGCTATTTAGAGCAAAAGGCCAAGAGCTTCTCGGTACGAATTTGCCGTCACAAACATCTATCTGTACAGACGAAACCAGCCCCACCACTTTTGCAAGTTTATCTTCAATTTCCTTGAAATCTTCTTCTAAAATTGCCGGTGTTATTTCAATCATATTAAACCACCAAGAAGTTCTGCAACATTATTGTATGATTCTTCACTCCGTTTTTGTTTTTGATAGCAAGTTATCTATTCTATTTATCTCTCTTGGAAACAAGCTCGCCTCTTTGACATTTGAAAGGCCTAAAAATTTTTGCGTGAGCCGTTCCAATCCCATTCCAAATCCGCCGTGTGGCGGCAGGCCCCACTTAAACGCCTGAAGATAAAACGAAAATTTCTCCGGATCCAACCCGTTCTCTTTAATTGAATCCACAAGAGCGTCATAATTATGAATTCTCTGCGCCAGTGTGGCGATTTCCACTCCTCTGAAAAGCAAGTCGCCCCCTTTGGTGTATGTCGGGTCAGATTCATCTCTGAAAGTATAAAAAGGTCGCTTCGCGGTCGGAAAATGCGTAATAAATATAAATTCTGAATTAAGGTTCTTGCTCGCGTACTCGCAAAGCCATCTCTCGTCCTCCGGCTCTAAATCGGGCTCAGACGTCTTGTCTTGCCCCGTTTCCTTTTTTATAAGTTCTTGCGCTTCGCGGAGTTTCATGTGGGGAATTTCTTTCGGTACTTCCGGGATTTTCGCGCCCATAACAGAAAAATCATTTTCACTCTTTTCCTTCAAGACGGCCACGATATGCCTCAAAATTTCCGTTGCCATTTTCATTATGTCCGTGTGGTCAGAGATAAAACCCATTTCTATGTCCAAAGAAGTATACTCGTTCAAGTGTCTGGTGGTTGAATGCTTTTCTGCTCGGTAAACATTTCCCACGGAAAAAACCCTCTCAAAAACTCCCACCATTATCTGCTTGTAAAGCTGGGGGCTTTGAGCAAGATGTGCCTTGTGCCCAAAATATTCTACGTCAAACGAGTTAGCGCCTCCTTCAGCATCTTCGCCGATAAGTTTCGGCGCCTGAAATTCTATAAATCCCTTGCTTGTTAAAAATTCTCTAAACGCGCAGACTATAATCGCCTGTACCTTAAAAGTTGATTGAGCTTTGGCAGAACGCAAAGTCAGAGGAAGATAATCTAAATAAGTATCAATGTTTGTGTCGGTGTCTTTTTCAAAAGGCAATTCCTTTGCCTTGCTTAAAATTTTTATGGAAGACACTTCAAGTTCAATATTTCCATTTTCTTCATCGGCGTTAACCATTTTTTCCGGTCTTTCGTTTACTTTGCCTTCCAGTTCAACTACCCATTCGGGACGAATTTCCTTTGCCGTTTCAGAGGCCTCTTTGTAATTTGGCAGAACAACCGACTGAACTTTTCCGGTCCTATCTCTCACATCAAAAAAGACGAGTTTGCCGTGGTCACGGCGCGCGTCCACAAATCCCTGAATCAAGACTTCCTCACCGGTTTTCCCCCCTAATTCTCCTATAGTGGTTCGTTCCATAGTTTTTATAATATCAAATCTTGCCTAAAAGCGCTATTGAATCTCCTGCCGATTTCAATAGCCAGCGTACGCACTAGTCTATTCATGCAAGCCGATTTGGAGTTCATAAAGACGGCGATACTCACCGTCTTTTATTGAAACAAGTTCATCGTGCCTGCCTTTTTCCGCGATTTGGCCGTCCTTAAAAACCAAAATCTTGTCGGCTCGGCGCACTGTTGAAAGTCGGTGAGCGATTATGAAAGTAGTCCGATTTTTCATAAGTTCTTTTAGGGAGTCGGTTATGATTTTTTCTGAAGACGCGTCTAGGGCGGATGTCGGCTCGTCTAAAATCAAAATTTTCGGCTCTCTCAAAATCGCTCGGGCGATGCCCACTCGTTGTTTTTGGCCCACCGAGAGCTTCACCCCCCTCTCTCCCACAAGCTGATTCCATTTTTCCGGAAAACTCTCAATAAAGTCATAAGCGTGAGCTTTTCTCGCGGCCTCCTCTACATCTTTTTCGCTCTTGTGGAAAGAACCGTATTTTATGTTGTGCGAAATAGTGTCATTAAAAAGAGCTACTTCCTGTGGTACCACGCCTATTTCTTGGCGAAGAGACAGTAAGTCAAT
>JAUYJM010000035.1 GCA_030689285.1 bacterium | reverse complement strand
GATATTTTGAAAAATCCAAAACAGCGCGGCACTGTCCTCGGCGAATATTTTCTTGAAACACTGCTCAAAAACGTTCTGCCACCCGGGCAGTACAAGATGCAGTATGCCTTTCAAAACGGAGAAATTGTGGATGCCGTCGTGTTCGTCAAAGACAAGATTATCCCGATTGATTCAAAGTTTTCTCTTGAGAATTACAACCGTCTGATAGAGGAGAAAAATCCGGCGGAACGGGAACGCCTGGAAAAGTTGTTTCTCAGTGACCTGAAAAATAGAATACAAGAAACCGCAAAATACATCCGACAGTCGGAAGGCACGATGGACTTTGCGTTTATGTTCATCCCGCACGAGGCGATTTATTACGACCTTCTGATTAACAAGGTCGGTGCGCCAAGCGATGATACGGAAAATCTGATTCAGAGAGCGGCGGGAAAGTACAAAGTAATAATCGTTTCGCCCACCTCTTTTCTCGCATATCTTCAAACGGTTTTGCAGGGGCTCAAGGCCATGCAAATAGAGGAGACAGCTAAAGACATTGTCAAAAGGGTGGGGGAGCTCGGTAAACATTTGAAAAGTTTTGAAGACTATCACGGTAAAATGGGCAATGCTTTGACGACTGTCGTGAACCACTACAATTCATCCGGCAAAGAGTTTAAGAAAATTGACAAGGACGTTTTGCGTATTACCGGAGAAGCAGTGGGCATAGAGACCTTGACTATAGAGAAGCCGGATAGGGAAGAAGGTTGACTCAATTTTCCTTTTGATATAATCTTACAAAGGTTCATGAGAATTGGAATTTTCATGATAAAGGGTGAATAGTGCATCGATCGCCCCTTCCCCTTTGTCGGGCGTTTACGGGGAAGGGGTGATTCTAAACGATTTCAGTGAACCTCAGGCAGGGGGTTTGCTGTTTGGGGTCCCGAGTCGTACTGGTTTACGGCTCGGGATTTTTTTGGCTTGTTTAATTTTCCGCAAATGGTAATCTTACAGTAGATAGGGTCTTGCGGCTGAAAAGCCACCAAGGAGGAGGACTCTCGAGTTCTGGCCGCATCCCCCTGTTCACTTAGGGCCCCGCTTGTTTGTGAGCGGGGCCTTTTTCTTGCTTTTTTTTCTTGCATTTTATTAAAAACTATGTAAAATAAAGCAACTATGTCAGAGTTCGCCGTAATAAAAACAGGTGGCAAGCAGTACCAGGTCTCCGTGGGAGATGTTATTGTCATTGAAAAAATCAAGGGCGACTATAAAGAGGGCGATTCTATTACTTTTGACAAGGTCCTTTTGGTAGACAACGGTACAGACACCACTATTGGCACTCCATACATAGGAGAGGCCAAAGTTCTCGGCACTATAAAAGAAATAGGCAAAGGTAAAAAAGTAACAGTGGTAAAATATAAGGCCAAAAGCAGGTATAATAAAAAACGAGGCCACAGACAGCCGCATTTTAAAGTGAAGATTGATTCATTGAAGTAGCGGAAGTGTTATTAAAGATGTGTAGGTTCTAAAGAAAAAACTCGCCACTTATGCGGCGAGTTTTTTCTTTTTCAGGGAAATTTTGGTATTATGAGGGTCTGTCCCAATAAAGAACCATTGCGTTAAAGTTGTAATAATAGGACTTACGCGTTTGGCTCATATTCCTCCTTTCTTAAAGGAGGTGGCACATTCTTATGTGACGGAGGATTTAGAAATCCCTCCTGCATAAGAATGCAGTGCTCCCTTTACAAAAGGGAGAATTGGGAGGTAAACGCGTAAGTCCTAAAATTAAAATGGAAGCAAAAGAAGACATCCCCACCATTTTTGTGATATTTGGAATTACCGGCGATTTGGCCAGACGGAAGCTCATACCATCGCTTCTGGACTTGTTTGCGAAAGACAGATTGCCTAAAAAATGCGCCGTGGTCGGCTTCTCAAGGCGTGAGCTTTCCGATGAGAACTTTTTGAAAATCTTGAGAGATTCAATTGAATACGCGGGGCGCGGTTACAAGAAGGATGTCGTGAAAAAGTTTTTAGACATCGTCTCTTACCACCAAGGGTTTTTTGATAACCAAGAAAGTTATCAAAGTTTGGAGGGATATCTACTAAAAATCGACAGAAAATTCGGCCAGTGCAGCAACAAACTGCTTTACCTTGCCGTGCCGCCAAGTCAGTACGAGGTGATTTTTCAGCATCTTGGCGGCTCAAAATTGGGACTTTCTTGCGATGACAACACCGGCTGGACAAGAATTTTGGTTGAAAAGCCATTTGGAAAGGATTTACAAACCGCGAAAAAACTGGACAAAATGCTCGGCAAGATTTTTCAAGAGAGGCAGATTTTCAGGATTGACCACTATTTAGCAAAGGAAATGATGCAGAACATACTGGTATTTAGATTTTCAAATCCGATATTTCAGCCGATCTGGAACAGAAAATTTATAGAGGCGGTACGCATCAAATTTTATGAAAAGTCTTCGGTAGAAGGCCGTGCGGCGTTCTATGAAGGGCTTGGGGCGTTAAGAGACGTTGGTCAAAATCATATCCTTCAGATGCTCGCTCTTGTCGCTATGGAAAAGCCGAATCTTTCAGATGGAAATTCAATCAGAGCAAGACGAGCCGCCGTTCTTTCCAAACTTCAACCTATTTCTAAAAAAGATATGCCTTTAAGGGTTTTAAGGGCTCAATACGCGGGATTTTCAGACTTGCCAGGAATTCCAAAAGATTCTCAAACGGAGACCTATTTTAAAATTGAGGCAAGGCTTTCCAACCACAGGTGGAGAGACGTGCCGTTTTTCCTTGAGTCGGGCAAAGCTTTGTCGGAATCGTTGGTGGAGATTTCAGTACACTTTAAACCCGCGCTTTTCGGAGGTAAAAAAGAAGATGATTTTTGCAATGTTTTGACTTTTGAAATACAACCAAAATCCAGTATAAAAATCGCTTTTTGGGCGAAAAAACCCGGATTTGCTGAAGACGTTGAAATGCGAGAATTGTCTTTTTCATACAGGTCCGACTTCAGTGCGCCAGATGTAAACGTAAGGGAACGCGCTGTTTTGGATGAGTTGCCCGATGCCTATGAAAAAGTTCTCTATGACTGCGTCAGGGGCGACCAAACTCTTTTTACGAGCACAAGAGAGACTTCAGCATCTTGGAAATTCATTACGTCCATTTTGGAAAATTGGCAAACGCGGCCGCTTATGAGATACAAGCAGGGAAGTAAACCGGAACTAATCCGGAGACAGCCATAAATCAGGCGCGTAACTATAATGCTCAATCTTCACATTGAAAACAAAAAAGAACTTTTTAAGAAAGCGTCCGATGAACTCAATCGCCTTCTTTCCGTGTCCGGGCAAAGACCCGTATTACTGCTACTTTCAGGCGGTTCGGCTCTTTCCATATTGGACCATGTGCGGGAAAATTGCCTTTCGCCTGCTCTTACCGTAGTGATGCTTGACGAGCGATTTTCAAAAAAACCATCCGAAAGAAACTTTGACAAACTCACATCTTCGCTTTTTTGGACGAAGGCGGAAAGGCTGGGTGTGGCATTAATAGATAGCAGACCGATTCAAAAGGAAAGTATGGAAGACGTGGCGGCTCGTATGCATAGCGAAGTGTTGGATTGGCGGGGTAAAAACAAAAACGGGTTTATAGCCGCTACTTTGGGCATGGGCGTAGACGGCCATACAGCGGGAGTATTTCCTTTCCCCGAAAATCCCAAATTTTTTTGGGAAGTTTTTGAGAATACTGAATGTGCTTTCGTTGGTTACGACGCGGGTAAAAAAACCAGAGAAAGGAAAAGGATTACAGCTACAATACCGCTGTTTAGAGCCGTTGACAGGGCTGTGGCGGTAATTTCCGGCGCCGCAAAAGCAAGAGCTCTCGGGCGGCTGTTTTCTCCGAAAGGATTTGTGTTTGAAACACCAGCTCGAATCTGGCATGAGATGCAAAGCGTTCAAGTTTTTACGGATATTTCAGTGGATTTTTCAAAACTGTCATCAGACGGGAAATTCGTCAAAAAACAGGAAGTTCTGAAGGAGGCCAAAAGAAAAAACCGCCGCGCCTTATCAAAAAAGAAAAAAGCGAGGCGGCGTGTTTAAGTGGTTTCGGTGGTTTGTTCGGATACGAAAAGCACCCTTTTTCGAGACAACCGAACAATTATTGGCAGGCGGCTGGGGCGAGCGAGTATCCTTCGGTTCTGGAGCCGCCGAGTAGTAAGAGACAAAGTTTTCGATGTGGAAGGCAACCCTTCTACAAAAACCACCGGGATACGGAATTTCTGTTGTGTTTCCATTTGGTACCTCCATATTCATATTACCACAGTCACTAAACCTGTCTACCTTTGAAAAAATAATTCTTCTGATATAATGTGAAAATGTTTCAGAAGTTTTTGCTAAAACAGATGCTCAAGTCAAAACTTAAGGGCCTGCCTGAAGGGGATAGAGGCAGGATTATTGAAATGGTTGACAAGAACCCGGAGCTTTTTATGAAAATCGCCACGGAGACCAAAGAGAAAATAGACGCAGGTAAATCAAAACAGGAAGCCAGTATGGAAATTATGGCTAAATACAGTGATGAGTTTAAAAAAATATATAAAAACTGACTATGCGTCCCAAAAAGATTTTTATACTGCTTGGACATCCCGATACGGAGTCTTGGAACTCCCGTTTTGCAAGCGCCTATGAGAAAGGCGCGCGTGACGCTGGACACGAGGTAAGACGTGTAAATTTAGGCGAGCTTGACTTTGACCCCATTCTTCATAATGGCTACAAGGTTATACAGGAGCTCGAACCTGACTTGAAAAAGGTGCAAGAAGACATAAAATGGGCGGATCATTTTGTACTTTTTTATCCCACTTGGTGGGTGGCTATGCCCGCCCTTCTCAAGGGCTTTTTTGACAGGGCTTGGCTTCCAGGTTTTGCTTTTAAGTTTAGACCAAACGGTATCGGCTGGTGGAAACTTATGAAAGGTAAGACCGCGAGGGTGTTTGTAACTATGGACTCGCCTTACATTCTGGAAAGAGTGCTTTTTGGCGATTTTACAAACGAAATAAAAAAAGGTCTTTTGGGTTTTGCCGGTTTCAAGGTGAAGATAAAAAAACTTTCCGGTATGAAGTTTAAAAATGAAGCAAAAAAGGAGCGGATGAAAAAATGGCTTGCAAAGTGGGGTAAAAAGGGGAAGTGATGGCAGACAAGAAAAGGGGCGATTTATAATTTAGGAATTATGAATTCCTGTTAAAAGCTAGAAGTAAATTCACCTTTGTGGGACTGTCGGTGCAAGGAAAGCGCGAAGAACTTCTAATGGGTGAATACGCCAGGCGGGTGGCGTATTGAAATGCGCAGAAACCCAACCTGTCTATACTAAAGTTTTGCAAAAACTGCAATAAGAAATATGTCGCTTAAAATAGGAATTGTGGGATTGCCGAATGTCGGTAAGAGCACGTTGTTTAACGCGCTTACAAAAAAGAGCGTGCCGGCGGAAAATTATCCTTTTTGCACCATAGACCCTTCGGTAGGAGTTGTAGAGGTGCCGGATGAACGACTAACTCGCCTTAGCCATTTCAGTAATTCGGCAAAAACCGTTCCGGCGGCGGTGGAATTTGTGGATATCGCGGGACTTGTGAAAGGCGCCTCGGAAGGACAAGGTCTCGGCAACAAGTTTTTAACCCATATCAGAGAAGTGGATGCCATAGCCGAAGTCGTGCGCGCTTTTGAGGATAAAGACATCATTCATGTATCCGGCAAAGTCAAC
>JAUYJM010000042.1 GCA_030689285.1 bacterium | reverse complement strand
CCGCTCCTCGGCGCGGTGGAACGGATAGTTAAGGGTCTAAAATCTAAAGTGAAAAACGGGAAGGCAAAAAAACTAAAAACTAAAGACAGTAAACTGAAAATCATAATAATGTCCCCGGCAGGAAAACAGTTTACAAATACTAAGGCCAATCATTTTTTAAAAAGTTACACCGACATAATAATCATCTGCGGACATTACGAAGGCATAGACGCACGGGTAAAAAAGATATTGAAAGCCGAAGATGTCTCTGTCGGACCGTATGTTTTAACGGGCGGGGAAGTGCCGGCCATGGTCGTATTGGACGCGGTCTCCCGACAAATTCCAGGAGTTTTGGGTCATCCCGAGTCACTGGAAGAATCGCGCGTCTCTTCAAGTGAAGTGTATACCAGACCTGAAGTTTTTGAGTATGAAAAAAAGAAATATCGCGTGCCGAAAGTCCTTCTTTCTGGCGACCATAAAAAAATTGAAGAATGGAAGAAGAAAACAAAGGAAGGGGTAATCATTTGGACTCGTTTCAAAAAACTTCCAATCTAGATTTCTGGAGTTTTGAAACTGTCATATTATACGCCCCTGCGCAACCGCAGGGGCGTATAATATGAAGACATATAAAATGCCGATTGGGTTTCGAATAGATGCTTGCTCAGTTGTCCACAGTTTTAGTTGACAAACGGAATTTCTGCTTGACACCCAGAACGCCTAGTGTATACTATGAATAACTTCGCAAAAGAGTGTGTTGTGGAGACGCCGAAGGATTATAAATCAACCCTTCTCTCTTCTTTTGAAGACCACAAACTTTTCATAGATTAAAATAAAAATAAAATCCCGTTTAGCGCATAGCGGGTTGTTTTTATTTGTTTATGGTCTTTTCGTTCCAGAATTTGTCTGGAACAAATTTTTCAAAGAAATAATGCGGTCGGCAAATGTCTTTTTGCCTTCGCCTGCGGTATTTGTTTGGGGAATAGATTATGTACGTTGGTTAACATATTTATATATTTTATGAGTACCTCAAAAACTTCTCGTCCTCAAAAGTTTTTTAGCAGATTTAAAAAACCTCTGGCTCCATTGCCAAATCTGGTGGAAGCGCAGCTGAATTCATTTAAGTGGCTTTTGGAAAAAGGTGTAAAAGAAGTTATAGATGAGTTTTCTTCAATCAGGGATTATTCGGGTAAAAAATTTGAGTTGAAATTTTCAGGATTTAATATCTCGCCGCCAAAATATGACGAATACTACGCCAAACAAAACAACCTTTCATATGAGGCCTCGTTAAAAGTATCCGTCTCTCTGTTAAACAAGATTTTAAACAGCACAAAAGAGCAGGAAATATTTATGACCGAGATTCCCGTGATGACAAACCACGGCACGTTTATCATAAGCGGTATTGAGAGGGTGATTGTGCCGCAACTCGCTCGATCTTTCGGTGTATTTTTCACGGCTGATGAAGTAAGGGGGAAGAAGTGTTTTGGGGCAAAAATAATTCCGGCTCGCGGCGCGTGGATAGAGATAGAAACCGATGTGGACGGCTGTCTTTATGTGAGAATTGACCGAAAACGAAAGTTTCCAGCGACATCTCTACTTTGGGTTTTGGGAGCGAAAGACAAGGAGGATATGGAAAAGCTCTTTAAGGATTCTCCCTTTGCAAAGACACATCTTGATGCCACTTTCGCCAAGGAGCACGCCAAAAACTCCGATGAGGCTTATCTTGAAATTCATAAAAGACTTCGCGATGGCGACTTGGGCAGTGTGGGCAACGCAAAAGAATTCATAGGTTCCATCTTCAATCCGGAGAGATACGATATTTCTCAAGTTGGCAGATTCCGTTTCAATCAAAGGTTTGGGTTCGGTTTGTCGGAGAAAGACTTAAAAAAACAAGTGCTAAATTTGGAAGATTTGGTGGCTATAATCTCTCATATAGTAAATCTAAACAAAACGCCTCATTCTCTGCCAGATGACATAGACCATCTTGGCTCAAGGCGTGTGCGTTTCGTGGGAGAAATGCTTCAGCAGAAAATCCGCGTTGGTATGACGCAGATAAAGAGAAATATACAAGACCGAATGTCCACGATAGATCCCGATATGGCTCTTCCCGTAAATTTCATTTCACCGAAACCTTTGCAGGCGCGTATCAAAGAATTTTTCACTACAAATCAGCTGTCTCAATTTATGTCGCAGGAAAACATTCTTGCCGAGATTGAGCATCTACGCACTCTTTCGGCTCTTGGTCCGGGAGGCCTTACCAGAGAGAGAGCCGGTTTTGAAGTGCGCGACGTACATCCATCACACTACGGTCGTCTCTGTCCAATACATACTCCTGAAGGACCAAACATTGGTCTTATCCTCCATCTTGCGACTCATGCCAGACTAAATCATTTTGGAATGATTGAAACTCCTTA
The DNA here is from genome assembly GCA_030689285.1 of bacterium. Classification (GTDB taxonomy): domain Bacteria; phylum Patescibacteriota; class Minisyncoccia; order Phycocordibacterales. The sequence goes on along the minus strand of JAUYJM010000042.1, from coordinate 7,930 downwards.
CTCAAAAGTCAAAAACGGTAAGATTACTAAGGAGATTGTGTACCTTAACGCCTTGGAGGAAGAAAAACACAAGATTGCTCACGCCGCCATAAATTACGACACGGACGGGAAAATTACGGATAGTCTTGTGGAGGTTCGCGTTGGAATGGCGCCTTCGGTGGCCAAAGCGGAAGATGTGGACTTTGTGGACGTAGACACAAATCAAGCATTTTCAATCGCCACTTCAATGATTCCATTTTTAAATCATGACGATGCAAACCGAGCGCTGATGGGTTCAAATATGCAGAAACAAGCCACTCCGTGCATTGTTCCAGAAGCGCCGCTTGTCGCAACAGGCATTGAAGAGAGAGCTTCAAAGGATTCCGGCAGGATAGTATTGGCAAATGAGGAGGGTACGGTTGTGGGAGTGGACGCCAGAAAAGTTGTCGTAAAAAACGGTAAAGGAAAAGAGACGGTTTACCCCCTTGTAGGTTTCTCTAGAACAAACGGCTTTACGGTTTTTCACCAAAGGTCTTCCGTGTCTCTTGGCGACAAGGTAAAGAAAGGGACTCTTCTCGCAGATACTTCTTCTTCGGACGGCGGCCAAATGGCTCTCGGCCAAAACATATTGGTGGCATTTATGTCGTGGTCTGGAGCAAACTATGAAGATGCCATAATTCTTTCCGAACGTCTGGTTAAGAGAAGCAAGTTTACGAGCGTACATATAGAAGAGTTTGTGGTAAGTGTGCGAGATACAAAACTCGGTCCAGAGGTGACTACTCCGGATATTCCTAATATAGGAGAAGCGAAACTGAAGAACCTTGACGAAGACGGTGTCGTACGAATCGGCGCGGAAGTGCGCCAGGGAGATATTTTGGTGGGAAAAATCACGCCGAAAGGCGAGACTCAACTTACGCCGGAAGAGAGACTTCTCCGCTCTCTTTTTGGTGAAAAGGCTCGTGATGTCAAGGACACGTCAAAGAGAATGGAGAACGGAAAGCAAGGAAGAATTATCGGAATAAAAATTTTTTCAAGAGAGAACGGCGACAAACTGGAGTCCGGAATCATAAAGAGAATCCACATAGAAGTGGCGGAGCTTAGAGCCGTATCTGTAGGCGACAAGCTCGCTGGCCGTCACGGAAACAAGGGTGTCATTTCAAAAATTTTGCCGGAAGAAGATATGCCGTATATGGCAGACGGCAGACCGATTGACATAATTTTGACACCTCTCGGCGTGCCGTCCCGTATGAATCTGGGACAGATTTTAGAACTCCATCTTGGATTTGCCGCTCACACTCTGAATTATCAGGCAATCGTGACTCCGTTTAGCGGCGCGACCGAAAACGAGATAAAAGACGAGCTTGAAAAAGCCGGTTTTCCTCGTGACGGTAAAATAAAACTTTACGACGGCCGTACGGGGGAGCCATTTAACCAGAATATTGCCGTAGGGTATATGTACATAATGAAGCTTCACCATATGGTTGAAGACAAGATACACATGCGTTCTATCGGACCGTATTCGCTTATTACCCAGCAACCGCTTGGAGGAAAAGCTCAGGGTGGAGGTCAAAGATTCGGAGAAATGGAAGTCTGGGCTCTTCTCGGCCATGGCGCCGCGCACACTTTGCGTGAAATGCTCACAATAAAATCCGACGACATCGCCGGAAGAGCCGCCGCTTTTGACGCGATAGTAAAAGGCGAACCTATAATTCAAAGTAACGTTCCGGCCTCATTTAATGTACTTTTAAACAACTTAAGAGGGCTTGCTTTGGATGTTGATTTGCAAGTAGATGGTGGTGGTGTGAGAGATCATAAACCAGAGAAAAGGTCAAAGTCTAGCAGTCGCGATGAAGATGCCGTAGATTACGAATAAAATAAGTTTTCGGTATAACAATATTTATGAATATACAAAACAAAAAAGTAATAAATACTGTCAATAATTTCGACCAGATTGTCCTGAAACTCGCATCTCCGGAAACCATTGAAAGCTGGTCATACGGCGAGGTAACAAAACCGGAAACGATAAACTACAGGACCCAACGAAGCGAGAAAAGCGGTCTGTTTGACGAGAAGATTTTTGGTCCGGAGAGAGATTTTGAATGTTATTGTGGTAAATACAGAGGTATACGCTACAAGGGAATAGTTTGTGAAAAATGCGGAGTTGAACTCACTCGTTCAATAGTGCGCAGAGAAAGAATGGGACACATATCTCTCGCTTCACCGGTATCGCATATCTGGTTTCTTCGGAGTATGCCATCCAGATTAAGTATGATTTTGGGTATGTCTTCGGCCGATCTTGAAAAAGTCGTCTATTTTGCCGGCTATATTATCACAAAAGTCGCTGACGACGAAAAAGCCAGAGTTCTCAAGGAGATTGGCGTTGAGTACAAGACCAAACTAAAAATTCTAGCGGACGAAAGGTCAAAGGACGCGCTAAAAGATAAAATGCTTTCCGCGAAGCAGGAGGTGGAAAGTATCGTACCCGGACTTGTGATAGATGAAGTATCGTACCATAAATACTCCATCAAATACGGGACGATTTTTGAGGCGGGCATAGGGGCGGAATCCATATACGAACTTTGCAAGAATATCAATCTAAAGACACTGGAGGAAAAACTTTGCCACGACTTTGAAAAAGCCAGCTCGCTCGAGAAGGACAGGGTAAATAAAAGACTCTCTCTCATAAGAGCGATGATCGGAAGCGGCATACGTCCGGAGTGGATGTTTCTTACTAACATTCCGGTAATACCGCCGGGGTTAAGGCCTATGGTGCCTCTGGACGGCGGCAGGTACGCAACTTCGGACGTAAACGATTTGTACAGAAGAGTTATAAACAGAAACAATCGTCTGCGAAAACTTGTGGAGATAAACGCGCCAGATGTTATTTTAAGAAATGAAAAAAGAATTTTGCAAGAAGCCGTAGATTCACTTATAGACAACACAATAAGACATAGCACAAGTTCCGCCGGAGCGATGAGTCAGTCGCAGAGACGACCACTCAAGTCAATTTCAGACAATCTAAAGGGAAAAAGAGGTCTCTTCAGACAGAACCTATTGGGCAAACGCGTGGATTATTCCGGACGCTCTGTCATTGTAGTAGGTCCTGAACTTAAATTGCACCAGTGCGGTCTGCCAAAACATATGGCTCTGGAACTTTTCCGTCCTTTTGTAATCTCAAAACTTTTGGAAAAAGAGTTGGCTTACAACATCCGTGGCGCAGGCAAGCTCATAGACGAAGATACGCCGGAAGTTTGGGCTCTTCTTGAAGAAGTCATAAAAGACAAATATGTTCTTTTAAACCGCGCGCCGACCCTCCACCGCCTGGGAATCCAAGCTTTTCAGCCTATTCTTATAGAAGGAAACGCCATTCAAGTACACCCTCTCGTTTGTAACGCCTTTAACGCGGACTTTGACGGCGACCAGATGGCGGTACATGTGCCACTTTCCATAGAAGCGCAAGCCGAAGCAAAGCATATAATGGCTTCGGACAAGAATATTTTAAAACCCGGTTCGGGCGACCCGATAATTTCCGCGAAAATGCTGGATATCGTACTTGGCTGTTATTGGATGACAAAGACGGTATCGGGAGCCAAAGGAGAAAACAAGTACTTCGGAAGTCCAAACAACGCCATAACGGCTTATGATTTTGGCCACATTGATTTTCGGGCAAATATTAAAATTTTACCCAGTGAAAAGATAAAATACGCCCAATTCGGAGGAGAAGTTTTTGAAACTACAATAGGAAAAATACTATTCAACAGCGTGCTGCCTGACGATTATCCCTATATAAATCACGAAATAGAGCGCAAAAAAATGGCCGTCTTGGTGGACGATCTCATAAACAAATACGGTATCACCGGCATACCCCATATAATGGACAGAATAAAAACTTTCGGATTCAAATACGCGACTCATTCAGGTATCACTTGGGGAATAGATGACGTAAATATTCCGGCAAAGAAAAAAGAAGTCGTGGAGAAGGCGGAGAAGAAGTCCGAAGAAATCCAAAAACATTATGACAACGGACTTTTGTCGGGCGACGAGAGGTACAGAAAAAATATTGAGATATGGCAAGGAGCAAAAAGTGAGATTGAAAAACTTATGCCTGACACGCTGGATAAAGTCGGCTCCGTGTACGATATGGTCTATTCCGGAGCAAGAGGTTCCTTTTCGCAGATTACGCAGATGGCGGGAATGAAGGGTCTTATTCAAAACACGGCCGGCGAGACTATAGAATTTCCGATAATTTCATCTATGAAAGAAGGACTTACTCCCACGGAGTACTTCATCACCACTCATGGTTCTCGCAAAGGTTTGACCGACACTGCTCTAAACACGGCCAAAGCCGGATATCTTACCAGAAAACTTTTCGTCGCTTCTCAAGATGTTATGATTTCCGAAAAGGACTGTGGCACGAAAGATGGAATCGCTATACGTCGCGCGACAGCGACCGGCATGGATGCGTCACTGGCGCGAAATATAAAAGGTAGAATTCTTGCTATGGATGTGAAAACTGAAGACCGAAAGATTTCATTCAAACGCGGGCACCTGCTTACCAAAGCCGACGCTGTCGCTATTCAAGATTCAAATATCGCGGAAGTCGTAGTCAGGTCGCCCCTTTCTTGCAAATCAATTCAGGGGGTGTGCTCCTTTTGTTACGGTAACGATTTGGGTAAAAATGAACTTGTAGGTTTGGGTGAAGCCGTGGGGACCGTTGCCGCACAAGCTATCGGCGAGCCGGGAACACAGCTTACAATGCGAACTTTCCACGCGGGGGGTACGGCATCCGTCGGCGGCGACATCACACAAGGTTTGCCCAGAGTTGAAGAGCTTTTTGAAAAGCGTAGTCCCAAAAATCCGGCGATTGTTTCAAAAGTAGACGGCATAGTGTCGGAAGTAAAAGACACCGGCAAGGAAAAAGCCGTCAAGATTATACCTGATGCCGCATCACGAGGAAAAAGCAAAGGAGGAGAAGTGTCCTATTCCATAAATTATAATCGCACGTCTCTCGTAAAAGTGGGTGACGTGGTTAAAAAAGGCATGCTTCTTACTGATGGCTCGGCTGACATAGAAGAACTCTTTAAATACGCCGGCAAGGAAGCGACAGAAAATTACATTATTCACGAAGTTACTAAGCCATACGAGCTCCAAGGAGAAACCGTGGCTCGCAAACATATTGAGGTAGTCATAAGGCAAATGTTTTCAAGAAAAAAGATTGTGGATGCTGGCGGGACATCATTGTCTGTCGGTGACGTGGTGGATGGCTACACTCTTTATGTTGAAAATGAGAAGGCAAAGCAAGACGAAAAGCTGGAAGCAAAAACGACCGGACTAGTTATGGGTATCTCTGAAGTTTCGCTGTCCAGAAGGAGTTTTCTCGCGGCGGCTTCATTCCAACACACGACAAGAGTGCTTATAAATACAGCGGTGCGCGGCTACGCGGACAATCTTTCCGGTCTTATGGAAAACGTGATTTTGGGAAGACTTATCCCTGCCGGAACCGGCTTTGAGGGAGGGGCGAAAGAGTTGCTTATAAAACAGATAGTAGACGATTCAAAAACCATATAACTTCTTAGAGATGGTTATAAATAATGAGTTCCCCTACAGAACAAATAAAAGAGAGACTTGGAATTGAGGAAGTTGTGGGGTCGTATATAAAACTGGAGCGCGCGGGTAATAACTTAAAAGCCAAGTGCCCTTTTCATAACGAGAAAACCCCGTCTTTTTTTGTTTCGCCGGCTCGAAACAGTTTTTATTGTTTTGGCTGCGGAGAAAAAGGGGACATTTTTTCCTTCGTGGAGAAGTTTGAGGGTACCGATTTTCGCGGCGCTTTAAAAACTCTCGCGGAAAGAGCGGGGGTTGAACTGAAAAACGAATCTCGAGAAAAAAGGGACGAGAGGGAAAAGTTGTTTGACGTGTTGGAAGCGGCCGCCGCTTATTTTGAAAGCGAACTTGAAGAAAGTGAAAAACCAAAAGAATATTTGGCTTCACGCGGTTTCTCTTCGCAGACTATAAAAGATTGGCGTGTCGGTTTCGCTAAAAACGATTGGCGCAGGCTTTTTGAGAAACTCACCGCGCAGGGTTTTTTGGCGGGTGACATAGAAAAGGCTGGGCTTTTACGACGTAAGGAATCGGGTGGAGACCCTTATGATTTTTTTAGGGGCAGGATAATGTTTCCGCTTTTTGACACTGGGGGCAGGGTTACCGCCTTTTCTGGCAGGATTTTACCGGAATACGACGACGGAAAAACCGGCAAATATGTGAACAGTCCAGACGGTCCCCTTTTTGACAAATCGTCGCTTTTATTTGGAATGAACAAAGCGAAGTTCGCTATACGTTCCAAAAAATATGCCGTGGCGGTTGAGGGCCAGATAGATTTGATATTGGCTCATCAGGCCGGTTTCAACAACACGGTTTCCGCTTCCGGTACGGCTTTTACCGAGAAACACGCGCTTTCTCTAAAGAGGCTTACGGAGAATGTCATACTCGCCTACGATGCCGACAGCGCCGGATTTTCGGCCGCGGAGAGAACGGTGCGTCTTATGTTTCCACTTCAATTCAACGTAAAAATCGCTTATCTACCCGAAGGTTTTGACCCCGCGGACATCATAAAGAAAAATCCTGAAGAGTGGAAAAGAATTTTGAGAGAAGCTAAACACGCCGTGAATTTCTTTTTGGACAAAATTACTTCTGACAAGACGCTTAGTCCCACAAGTCGCGCCCGAATGATGGAGAAAAAAGTTCTGTCTCTTATAAAGCTTTTGCCGAGCAGTATTGAGCAGTCTGAACTTTTAAAGTCCGTCGCAGCCAGAAGTGGCATAAGAGAAGACGTTCTTTGGCGAGAATATGAGAAAATTTCCAAGCCCGAATTTGAAGGACATATTTTTGCCGTCAAGGTTCAAGAAGAAAAAAATCAGCAAAAATACGGATTTGAGAGAAAACTTTTCGGCATCCTGTTTTGGCAGAAGGGCAAAGGTCCGACTGGTATGGACGTTGGTATGTTTGAAAAGCGGGCGTCTTTTGTACTCGGTGAGGTTTTGTTTGAGGAACTTAAAAAAAGTTTTGAGACCGTCAAAGAAGAACTTGTCTTTGAAGCCGAGAATTATTACGGAGAAAATGCCGATATTTCGCTTGTAACGGAAGAGATATTAAGCCGTCTTGAATTAGAGAAACTCAAACTTGTTTTCACCGAGTCTATGGACGACCTGTCTAAGGCGGAAAAAGACAAAGACGCGGGCAAAATAGAGTCACTTTTAAAAAAGTGTCAAGATGTAAGCAAGAGGATAAATGAACTTTCGCTCCAGTCTCATTTATGATATAATTGGGGCTATTATTTTCTATGAAATCCGACAAAAAGAAACGTAAAAAACATAGCAAAATGTCAAAAAAAAGAGCTTCGGGTTCGTCCAAAACCGGTAGGTTTCGCGTTTCCGTTAAAAAAGCTAAAAAAAGCTCAACAAAAGTTAATAATAAAAGCAAGACGACAAAAATAAAACCTAAATCGGGGGTTTCAAGAAAAAAACACGGCAGGAAAACGGCTAAAGAAGAAGCCAGAGATGTAAAAATCGGCCGCATTTTCGCAAAAGGCAAGGCTCGAGGTTTTGTTACTTACGACGAGATTCTCAAGGAATTTCCGACTGTGGAAGAAGATATTACTTTTCTTGAGACGTTTTACGTAAAGCTCCACGATGCCGGAATTGACGTGCTTGAAGGGGGCGGACTTTTGGATTTGGGAGACGAACTTGTAACCGCGAAAAAAAACGTTTATACCGGCAAAGTGGAATCTTCCTACGATTCCATCCAGATGTATCTGAAGGAGATAGGCCAGTATCCGCTTATTCCCGGAAGCCAGGAAAAAGAGCTCGCCAAACGCATTCAGTTGGGGGACAAAGAAGCCAAAAGTCTTTTGGCCAAAGCCAACTTGAGATTAGTTGTGTCTATCGCTAAAAAA
>JAUYJM010000041.1 GCA_030689285.1 bacterium | reverse complement strand
CTGACCGTTTTCGCCGTTTCTTCCGCAGACCATTTTTCAAGCCCGGGTTTTCCTCCGTCCCGAATGTTTTGCACTGCCACCAAAACGATGGCGACAATGGCAAGCCCTGCCAAGATTTTTTTCATATCTTTAATCCGTATTTGCGCTCTTTGGCGCTGGTTTCCCCGCCTTTGTCAAACAAAAAGAGCCACCAAGCTCTTTTAGTACACTGGATATTATTATACACATATTACTCTATTTGTCAACTTTTGTTGACTTCCCTCTCTTTTTATTATAGGTTATTTCAGGACTTCGGTTTAACCTCAACTAAATTCAGAAATGAAGAAAATCGTGTTTTTCACAGAAGACGGAGAGAACGTAATAGCGTGTTTCATCGCTGGTAAGGACGCCCCCACAAGATTGATGCAAAAAAGTAACGGGAATGTAAATGTCATCCGAGTGGTTCCCATTGACGAAAACGCTTACCCTGTCTTCTGCAAGATGCTTGAGCTTTTCTCTGCAATAGAAGACAAAACGATGCAAACCGGCCTTTCCGAAACACTCTGCGAGGTCTTTGAAGCCGGTATCGACCATGCCTCTGCCGATACGGCACACCGACATCAGACAAAGAAAAAGTGACACTGTCTCCGACCCGGCCCACCTGACGTTCATCAAAGTCGCCTCCTCACAAGATGGCGGCTTTTCTTTTGATACCTTGAATTAAAACAGAAAAGGACTATAAAAAAGGAAAGGGGGTTCTCCTGCCAAATATTTCATAAATTCAACAACGGACATTCGGCAGACGACTCTGACGATCTAATTCGTACGAATGGTGGAATAGTTTGAGTTCATTTTTGTTCAGCTATTCTTGTTATCGTTACAAATCAACCTCTCCACGGCATTACCTAAACAGACCCTTTAGAAGGCGGACAAAACCGTCAAAAACGGAGGCCTTTTGAAGATTGTTTTCTGTGTTGAAACTGCTGGAGGATTTTATGATGTAAATATAAGAATCTGAAAAATCAAATACCGAAGAGTCAAGGTCTGTTACTTTAAGCCAGAGCTGTTTCTCTCCGAAATTTCCGGCAAAAGGTTCCGTACCGCTTATACTCCAAAACCAATATGTGGTCGGTTCGGTGGCAGTTACGGAACTTGCGAGTAAGGTACAGTCGGTCTTGTTTACGCAGGCCTCTATTTTTACTCGTGATACGCCTGAAGAATCAAAGGTAACGTAGGCCACATTTGGACTACTGTAAGAATTAACAGGCCCCGTTACGGTAATTGAACGGCTACTCGTACTTGAAGAATCCACGGAGTCCGGTTCGGGCTCGGGTTCCGGTTCTGGCTCCGGTTCAGGTTGAGTTACGGAGACGGTTTTTGTCGTTTGCGTGGTGGCATTTTCAAAATCGTAAATAGTGAAGGTTAGAACGTAAGAACCGGCCGAGGAAAAACTGTGACTAAAAGACGCGGAACCGCTTGAGCCAGCAGAAGAAGTGTCAAACTGCTTCAACTGTCCCGAAGTGCCGTCGCCCCAGCTTACGGCAACCTTAAGAGCCGTACCGTCGGGGTCGTAAGCCGATACATCAAAAGAGCCGGACTGGCCTACTTGAAGAGAAGTCGGACCGGAAATGCTCTTTATTGACGGAGCAACGTTGGTTTTCGTCTCCTTCGCAGTATCTGGCTCTGTTTCGGAAACGGAAGCGCCAACCGTAACCGCTATGACTCTCTCCGCCGTAGAACCGTTTTGGTCTTTAACCGTAAGACGCACATTGTATACGCCGGTTTTAGAAAAAGTGTGATAAAACGAATGTCCCACGGAACTGTTTGCCGAGGAGGCGGTTTTTGTGGCAGTGCTTGACAAAGTTCCGTCTCCCCATTCGCCGATAAATTGCAAAGACACTCCGTCCGGGTCAAATGCCCCCAAGTTCCAAACGGCTGACTGTCCCTCTAAAACATAAGTCGGCCCGTCAACATACTTAAAAACAGGCGCTTGATTGGAAGATGTGGTGGTGGTGGGCTCTACAGCGACAGTTACTTTTCCAACTGTTTGAACGCCGTTTGTGTTGGCGCAAGTCAATGTATAAGTTTTAGTTACGGAGAGATTCGTCGCGCTTAAAATGCCGAGCGACTCCGTGCCTGAAGGACTTCTAAAACCATTCCAGTCGCCAGAGGCGATACAGGATTGTCCCGTGTTAAGGGAAGTCCAGCTAAGTGTAACCGAAGCGCCTGATGGGACGGTTATCTTCTCCGCACCACTGTTTGCCCGAAGCAACACACTTGGAATACCGGGCAGTTCCACGGTACGGTCGGGTTCTGTAGGCGTGGATGTTTCTTCTCTTGGTGACTGCTCTCTTGTCTCATCGCCCGACTCCGGCGCTTGCGGCACACGACATCCCGTTTCCTCATAGATTTTGTTTCTTGTCTTTTGGCCAATTACTCCATAACCTGTTGTCGCAGGCGTTCCGGAATTTACCACCCCGGTTCTCGCCTGAAACTTTCTGACCGCTTCTTCGGTTGAACTGCCGTAAAAGCCGGTGATTTCACGATAAGTATAGTCGCCGACAGACCGCAAGAATTTTTGGAGAGTGGAAACCTCGCCACCCGTACTTCCGTCCCTGTCTCCGACATACATGTTGTTTTTAAGGAGGAGGCAGGAAAAGGTTTCAGTCGGTTTAAAAGTAGAAGTATCAGTTACAGTAATAGTGTTAGTGTGATCTTCGTTTCCGAGAGGTATCGCCTTTGTATGTTCACTGTCTGTGAACATTTCACTTGCATAAGCAACGTATTCACCGGCTTCAAGATTTTTCGCGTTTACCGTAGCTTCTATATCAAGAGACGCTACGGTGCCGTTATATATGGAATAGTATTCGGAACTCTCTCCTATTTTAAGCGCATCGCCTCGCGGTTTGGAGTAAGTGGCGGAGATGGTTGTGTCAATGGTTGGTTTGCTCACATTTTTAAAATTCACAGAGAAAGCGCCGACCTTGGGGAAAATCACATATTTGTCTTCCTTGCCCGCGGCAAGGTCTATTCTGAATTTAGCGTTTAGATTCTTTGAATTTTCGGCGGTAGTTTCCAATGAAAGCTCGGCCTTGGTTATGGATGCATAACTGTAATCGGGGTCAACAATGTAAAGAGTGCTTGGGATAGTTTCCACACCACCCGCGACAGATAGCATAACAAGACTAAAACCCACAGGGCTTTTATAAACACACCCCTCCTTATTCTCCGTAAGTCCCGAGGGGGCGCCGCGGAACCCTCCTGTACAATGTGTTACCACATCGGGAATAGTAAATGTCACTTGACTGTCGTTATCCGGCTTTTTGTCCATAAACGTAGAAGCCCAATTTCCATCAGTTAAAAGGTTACCGAAATAAATCTTAATCGGCTCATTGCCAAAATTATTTCCCTTTATTTTAATCTGCTGACCGGCAAAGGCCTCACTGGGTTCAATAGATTCAATGACCGGTCTTTTTATTACGCTGACTTTTTTAGTCCGCCATTCTGAAGATAAACCGCTTTGAATATTCTGAAGATTGTAAGATATTTGTATAGGATTTGTATTTACTTCTGATGATGCTTGTAACTTGTAGTCAAGAGTGCCATTTTCACCCGGCTTTTTGAGCGTCACTTGGCCAGCTTCCGGTTCTGCCGACAGTCCGGATGGAAAGGAAAAATTTATTTTAAAATCAGATGGGGTACAGCTTACAGTGTCAGTGTTGACGAAGTTAAAACTCGCTCCTGATGAACTTTCGTCTGCAACGATAACATCCGGGATATAGGCCCATTGTAAAAAAGGCGCGCCTCTCACGCATACGGGTTCGCCATAAGAAACATTGAAATCGGCTCTTTTGGCAATCCTATCAACACTAACGGAATTAAACATAAGCCCGATACCATGGTCATCAAAGGTTAAAGCGCTGGTCAAAGCGGCGGTGTCCAAATCTTTGTACCAATCTTCAACAGTCGGCTGAATATCCAAAAGGTGTGGCGGGCCACTATATGTACTCATGATTTTGTTGACCAGAAGACCATCTTGATTATGTAAAAGGTGTTCTTCGTTTAAACGAGAGTCAAAGCCCGAACCAAGACGCCACTCAAGATAGTATAGAGGTTCAGAACTAAGTCTGCTGTTATAAACCTTGGCGCCCTTTATACCATCGGCACTTTCCAAAGCGCCTATAGTGTAATTACCTGAATTGGTTATGCTCAAAATATCAGACGGCGCGACCCATCCCAAGACATCTTTGAAGAACAGATTGAAGTGAAGAGAATCTGTGCCCGACCCCGCGCCCATTGCGTCAAATTTATTACCGTATTCAATATGCTCACAGCCACCTGACACTATATTTTCACCGCAGTCCCAGCCATTGGCATGATAGACGCCCAGAGCGTGTCCCAACTCATGAGCTAATAAAAAATCAAGATTGGTCCAATGAAAAGGATGACCTCCCCAATTAGAAACTTTGTCATATTCCCGCACGCCAATATGAGTAGAAGATATTTTGTATTCTTTGCCGTCGTCAGCTATGTACTGACCTTTTCCGACTCCGGAACAACCTCCCGGCCATATATTGACTGAAAAAAGGGCTCTATCGTACCTATTTAAATCAATGTTTTTGTCGGCTATATAATTGGCTATCTCCGGCTCGTAAAAGGACACATTGCAAGCACCATTTATATTAGGGTTGGAAAGCGGTATCCAGTCCGTGACCTCTCCTTTGAAAAAAACCTTGCCGTACGACTGTTCTTTCATAAATTCCTGAAATTGGTTATTGAAAAAAATATCTTGCCCTTTTTCTTTGGTGAAAGGACGCGCGGGCGCGTTTGGCAGGTCAACCAAAATAACCAACACATTTTGTTCTCCCACCGAATCGAGTTTAGGGGCCGGAGTTACGATTGAGATTTCGTTGGGCTCTGTAGCCATTTGGTCGGCTAAGGCGTAGCCACTTGCTCTGACAACCGCTTGTGAGGCGGTGTTCAGGTCAGATGTAGGATAAAGAGATACGCGGCCGGAAGGAACATTCAAAGTATATTGAAAGTACGAATTTTCCGGATTGTTAAAGTCATCAATATGCAAAACATTAACAGACGCAGTGATAGTTTTTTTCTCTTCTATTAAGGAGGCGGCTTCAGAAGGCAATTGTCTCCTTTTGTCTTGGGGAAAAACTATCGCCAAAAATCCTCGTGTATCTTCTTTCATCAAAGAGAGCGCCAGTGGTTTGCGTTCTGCCGCCAATGACGCAAGTCGCGCCGAGAAAGCGGCTCTCTCCGAAGATAGCGCGCTTTTAGCGTAAAGTTCATAAGTGTCTATAATCTGTTCGTTTAGGAAAGCTATTTGGCTCATCGCTGAAGTTGCGGAGGCGGTCGGTACTTTTGTCGGTGTTTTAATTCTTAGCGTCCCTCCGAAACTTATACTTGGTTTTCCTCCGCTTGGAGGTAGCCCGACTATCGGTGAGACGGGAGAAATAAGTTCAGTGGGTGAAGCGCTACTGTTAATATCACTTGACACGTTATCTACCGTCTCTTGGTCAACCCCGAAAGCTCGTAAAAGATTCAATATAATCTGGTTCTGCTCAACGGTCAAAGTAAGCGCCCGCGCTTTTAACCCTGAAAAACCAAACATTAAAATAATGCCAGAAACTCCCGCAACTAATAAAATGATTTTTGCCGTTTTGTTTTTCATCGGGTGTCTTTAAGTTAACGGGTGAATTTGAAAGTGGCGAGGATTTCGTCGAGAATCAGCTCATGCTTTTCTATTGCATCCTTTTGTCCTTGGATTTCTTCGGGAGTTGCGTCAAATTCTCCGTCTCTTACATAGCCGCCATAACCAACCAAAGACCAGTGCAACAAAGTCCTTAATGTGTAACAGTAACCGTTTTTTACAATGCGATAGTCGCTAAACATGCCTCGCGCACCACCCATGGCTGAATCAGGAGCCTTATCAAAAAAGACGTAAAATGTGCTGCCGTTTATGTTTTTAGTGCTGATATTTCCATTTTCATACTCTTTCGGGGAAAGACAAGACGCAACATTAGATGGGTTATCATCCGCGCTTAAATAAAATCCCGAATCGTTGATATATTCGCCCGTACCGGAAATTTTCAGAATTTCGGTGATTTCGTAATCATAAAAACCTTTTTTGCCTAAATTTTCAGACAGTGTATATTCAGCAGGATATTTAAGTTCAAACCCGTACTCTTCATCTTTGTAAGTCTTCAGGTCACTTAAGGAGGACTGTTCCTTTTCTATATTCTGGTCTTCGTTGTCGGTTGTAGATTGTCGGTCGCCGGTTAGCAGAAAATACCCAACCACTCCGAGAAGAATCGCGATTATTGCAACAAGAAACCAAATCAACCCTTTGCTTTTGGACGGTTCGGGATTTGATGTCTGCCGTTCCTTTCCGATGGCGGATGGTGGGTTGTCGGTTGTGGGTTCTTGGTTCGTATCTTGTCCTTGGTTTTCCACAGTTCTTAAAGTTAGTTTCTAATTTGCCGCTCGATAATATAAGAATCTATCACTTATTTACGCATACCACTTATCAATATTATCAAATGCTTTCGTAACTTCTTTATCTCCAAGTATTCAAGGAGTGTCCTGTCGGCCTTAACATGCGCACTTTCAGGACTTTCTCCTTCATAGTCCGGCTCTGACCATCCCACCGTACTTCCAGCCAATTCTCGCAACCGCTTAACTAACTGTTTTGTGGTCATAGCGCTTTGAATTTATGTTTGAAGTATTAGCGCCTTCGCCGCTTATATACTTTTGATCTATGGTCAATAAGGGAAACGGTCAGCAAATAGCGATTCCAGTCAATTTTGTAGATTATTCTGTAGTCGCCAGTTCGTAATTTAAAGAATCCGCGCCATTCTCCGCCAAGCGACTGCGGAGTCGTGTCGTCAAAATTATCACGTAGCCACCTAATCTTTTTTACAATCTCCCGCTTCACGGCTGAAGGCAAATTATCAAGATCCTTTACCGCATCTGTATCAAATTCAATTTCCCAGTCATTTGATGCCATACGAAAAACTACGCGCGATTTACTCGGCGATAGACTTTATCAAATGATATTGTCTTTCGTCTTTTTGATCCACGAATCCTCGAGAGACGGTCGCAAACTTTTTCAGACAGCTCCAAACCGTAATCGGGATCTTCCAAAACATCGATCACAGATTCAGCAATCGCTTTTCGCATGGTGTTTATTATTCTATTTTCCAATGTTTTAGTCATGTTAACTTTGAATTACGAAACTCCTAATCCCTCGTCTTTCTTTTCAATTTCGGCTACGTCTTTGCAAAAATTACTCAACAGAACTCTCTCATATGCCTCATAATTTTTGCTTCGCCTCGCTCGAAATTGAAAAGAAATCCATCGGAAGCGAGTTTCGTAACTCAAAGATATTAACTGATTATATTACCTTTGCATATAATTCCAGTGAATTCTGTCCGCGGTTCTTACCTCTTCGGTCATACACCAATTATACCACGACTTTCGGAAAGATAGATCGTCTGATTTAAACTGTCATCGGTATGGGAACTTCCAAATTGAACAGCAAAGAAGGTTTTGTCTTGCCTTCTTTATCTTTTCTTAATTGCTTTGAAGCACACAAAATTTCAATGCCTATTATTTTGCCTTGTTTATCAAGGTCGGCGACTAAAAAATC
>JAUYJM010000005.1 GCA_030689285.1 bacterium | reverse complement strand
TCCGATGGATTTCTTTTCAATTTCGAGCGAGGCGAAGCAAAAATTATGAGGCATATACAGCGTATCTGTTGAATAATTTTTGCAAAGCCGTAGCCGAAATTGAAAAGAAAGACGCGGATTTGGAGTTTCGTAATTCAAAGTGAATAACACAATTACTAAAAATTGAATTTATGAATCGCTCTCAAATTTAAACTATCTACAACTCGGCATAAACCTCAAATGTCTTTTTAAGCATTTTTGCCAGTGAAAAATCATTTAAGACTATTTCTCGTAATTTTTTGCCAAAGTTTTGGCGGCGGTCACTTTGTGTTATTAGAAACATTAGTGCCTGCTTCAGTTCCGCGGGAGAAGAGGGTTTGACCAAAATACCGGATTTCATATCCGTTATTATTTCAGGTATTCCTCCCACGCTGGAAGCGGCTGTTGGCAGACCTGCCGCTCCTGCTTCCAATATAGCGTAAGGCAAACCTTCCTTTAAGGAGCTTAGAAAAAATATGTCAAAAGCGTTCAAAAGAGAAGCCGCTTCCGGTTTTGCTCCTACCAAAAACACCTCTTCTTTCAGATTCAAACCGTCCAGAAGTCTGGCCAGATTTTCCCTTTCTCCACCTTCGCCGATTATCACCATTTTGCAGTTTCGGTTTAAGACCGATCCTTCTTTTAACACCAGAGAAAAAGCTTTTATAGCTGTCTCCAGACCTTTGTTTTTATGCAGTTCTGAGATTGTTCCAATCAGTATTTCGTCTTTCTGTGGAGTTTCAGGTATTCCCAGTGCGGTTCTTGCCTGTTCTCTGGCTAGAAATGATGGGAGAGTTATACCATTTTTTACCAATCTTATATTTTTTTTGCCCCACCAAAACTTGTAGGTTTTTTTATAGTCGTCTTTGGATACGACTATTGTTTTGTCTGCCAGAAGAACGGTTGCCCACGAACCGAAGTAAGAAATAAACCGAAATAAGCCCCCCCGTTTTTCTTTAAACGGCCAGCCGTGCGCGGTGAAAACAACTCTGGGTTTTTGGTGATGGGGTTTGGAACGCAAGAAAGAAAACGTAGAGACGAGACGCGTGGCTATGGAACCGAGAAGACCTGCTTTAGAACTGTTTATGTGGACAATATCGGGTCTTTCTTGCCATATAATTTTTAGAAGTTTTATGAAAGAAGCCATGTCTTTAAACACTGAAACGTCCCTTCCAAGTTCCTGAATGGAAATAGTGCGAACGCCTTTTTCAGCCAATTTTTCTTTAAGCTCGCCCTCCCCTCCGAGAACCACCATTCCTTCGTAAATATCTTTCGGTAAGTGTGAGACCAAATCAAATACATATCTACCCGCTCCGCCCCAGTTGGACTTTGTTATAAGATAGAGAATTTTTGAGGGTCTTTTTTCTTCAGCTTTCATACTTACTTGAAAGATTAACAAATCCAAACATTATTTACCATAGAGATGGATTTTTTCCGTGTTTTGTCTTAATATGGGATTCTCCGAGCATTTCAGCCTTAGAGGCAAACTTATATGAATATAGTAGACAAAAAAGAAACTTTAATGCTTTTTTTGGGCGATGTTTTTATATTCCTCTTTTCCTTGTGGCTTATGCTTTTGGTCAGGTATTTTGAGCTTCCGACTTGGGAGGTTTTCAGCCTGCACCTATGGCCGTTTTCACTATTGTTTGCCGCGTGGTTTGTCGTTTTTTATATTGCCGGACTCTATGAAAGTCAGACGGTCCTGTTCAAAAACAAGTTGCCGACAACTCTTTTCAATGCCGAGCTAGCAAACAGCATTTTGGCCGTAGCTTTTTTCTATTTTGTCCCTTACTTCGTTATTACACCCAAAACCAATTTATTTATCGCGCTCGGACTTTCGTTCATACTCATACTCATTTGGCGCATTTATGGAGCCGCTCTTTTGGGAGTAAGAGTTCGTCAGAACGCGATTATTATAGGAAGCGGCGGCGAACTTCGGGAGCTTAAGAGTGAAGTAAACCACAATTCAAGGTATAGCATCAAGTTTCTGTCTTTCGTAGATGCTTCAGACATTCAATCCATTGATTTTCAAGAAGATATTGTGAAAAAAGTTTATACGGAACAAATTGCGTTTGTGGCCGTGGACTTGCATGACGAACGTATAGACCCTCTCGTTCCTCATCTGTACAATTTGATTTTTTCCGGTGTTCAGTTTATGGATATGCATAAAATGTATGAAGAAATTTTCTATCGCGTACCCCTTTCTCTGGTTAAATATAATTGGTTTTTGGAAAACATTTCGCACGCGCCCAGAAGTATGTACGACTTCCTCAAAAGACTTATGGATATATTGATCGCCCTTGTTTTAGGGGCGGTTTCCCTTCTGGTCTATCCTCTCGTTTGCCTATTGATCAAAGCCGGAGATGGCGGGCCTATTTTTATCAAGCAAGAGAGGATTGGAAAAAACAACAAACCTCTTCATATAATAAAATTTCGAACGATGACTACCGACGACCATGGCGATTATGAGAAAAATGTGCCAAACGAAGTGACACCAGTCGGGGTATACTTGCGGCGTTTTCGCATAGACGAACTTCCCCAACTCTGGAACGTCCTTAGGGGAGATCTGTCTCTTATAGGACCAAGACCGGAATTGCCGGCGCTCGTGCGCCAATATGAAAGCCATGTGCCTTATTACAACATAAGGCATCTGATAAAACCTGGACTTTCCGGCTGGGCGCAGATTTATCATAGAGAACATCCGCATCATGCGAAAGATGTTGAAGAGACAAAGGTTAAGCTTTCTTACGATTTGTATTACATAAAAAACCGTTCGTTTATGTTGGATGTAAAAATCGCTCTTAAAACTTTGAAGGTTTTGATGTTGCGTTCGGGCGTATAATGACGCAACGCGGCAGGTTTTAAAAAGTAATAGAAAAACCGTAAAACGCGGAGCGTTTTACGGTTTAGTCTTTTTTTGGCGGCGCTGGCTTTTCTGTCGGAATTCTTTCTCACAATCGGTTTCTTTACAAAAGACAAACGATACAAGAAGAACCGCTTCGGCAAAATGGATTTCTTTTCCGCAATGATGGCATTTTTTCATTTTTACCTTTCTTTTTACCAAAAACATATTACTTTCTTCTTGTTAAAATTTCAACTGGAAAATGTGCAAAGTGTGCAAAGCGGGAGCTTGCACACTGAGAAGTGTGGTGTAATTAAGATTCGCGCAAACTCGAGCAGACTCCTTGTTTATATGTACTTATATATATACCTCATTAACACACGGCGTGTTCTGCGCAGGGGCTTATATGGGGTAAAAAACGGCTAATACTGCAGTATTAGCCGTTTTTTCATAAGGTTTGCCTTTCTCTGCGCAAGCCGTACGTTGCACACAAAAGCACGATATAGAATATAATTCGGCGTAATATTTATCGCGGTTTTGTTGCGGCGCGGATGATAATCGGCTATTATACGGGGTATGTTGAAGTATCGGGTCTGGACGCTTATTATCATTGCAGTTGCCGCTCTGGCATCTTATTTTGTCTATTCCACTGAAAAGACGGATGGCAGATTCGCTCTAAAATACGGTTTGGACCTTACCGGTGGCACTCATTTGGTGTATGAAGCGGACACGTCTTCACTTCAAAGTTCTGACGTGGAAGACGCTATGCGCGCTCTTCGCGATGTCATTGAAAGAAGAGTCAACCTTTTCGGTGTTTCGGAACCTATCGTGCAAGTGGAAAACGCCGGGGATAGCGACCCTAGGCTGATTGTGGAGCTTCCGGGAGTCACTGATGTGCATGAAGCAATCAGGCGCTTAGGAGAGACACCCCTTTTGGAATTTAAACTTGAAGCTGACTTGAGCGGTAAGACAGACGAGGAGATTCAAAACTTACCGCAGGAAGAGTGGTACGTTCACACGGGTCTCACAGGCAGATTTTTAAAGAAAGCGACACTTTCGTTTTCAGGACAAGCCGGAGGAATTACTGAACCGGTTGTCGGGCTTACTTTCAACGACGAAGGGAAAGAGTTGTTTTCAGAAATCACTAGAAAAAACGTAGGAAGAGTGCTAGCCATTTTTCTTGACGGCTCGCCGCTCTCTCTGCCTGTTATTCGTGAAGAAATAACAGGAGGAGATGCCGTAATTTCCGGTGATTTTACCGTGGATGAAGCCCGCGAACTTACTCGAGAACTGAATTTTGGCGCGCTTCCGATGCCGATAGCCCTTATAAGCACGGAGACCATCGGGCCTTCCCTTGGAGTGAGCGCTCTTTCAGCTGGGAAAACGGCCGGAATGTTTGGACTTGCGGCAGTGGCGATTTTTATGATTTTTTGGTATAGACTTTCAGGAGTGATTTCGGTAGTAGCTCTTATAATTTACTTGGTACTTATGCTTTCCATATTTAAACTTCTTCCTGTAACACTGACTGCCGCCGGAATAGCAGGTTTTATCCTGTCTGTCGGTATGGCAGTGGACGCGAATGTTATAATTTTTGAAAGATTGAAGGAGGAAAAACGTGGCGGTAAGGTAGGCAAGGAAGCGATTGGAGATGCTTTTAAAAGAGCATGGCCTGCCATAAGAGACGGCAATCTTACGAGCATTTTAAGCGCGATTGTGCTTTACTACGCGGGAACATTTTTGACACAAAGTTTCGCGCTTACTTTCGGCCTCGGCGTAATTGTAAGTATGCTTACGGCGATGACCATAACCAGAACATTTCTTTTGGCAATAGTTCGCAAACCAAACCCGAATTCCGACTCTAATTTTCGCGAATCTTATTCGAGATAATTAGAATTCTTAAATCCGAGATTGATTAGAGATTATGTTTATAATTTTACATAAAAAAACTTTTTTTGTACTAACCGGAATATTCGTCTTTTTAGCCGTGTGCTCCATGTTCTACTTCGGCTTTACCGCAGGTGTGGATTTTAAGGGCGGCTCTATCGCTGAGATTGTCTACCCACAAGGCAGACCGGACAAGTCTTTGGTTGAAGTCAAACTCTCCGAAGTCTTTGAAAAAAATTACTCGCTTCGCTCAAGCGGCGAAGACGGTTTTATCCTGCGGACCGAAACTCTTTCGGCAGACGAACATCGAGATATCCTTAAAGGGCTTTCTCTTGGTGGCGAGAAGGAAATCGTTGAGGAAAGGTTCAGCTCTATAGGTCCTACAATAGGCAAGGAAGCCAGGACGAAAGCTCTTCTGGCTGTCGGTGTAGTGCTTGCGGTTATCGTGATTTTCATTACATTCGCTTTCAGAAAAATCTCCAATCCGGTATCTTCGTGGAAGTACGGGCTTGTGACTATACTAACCCTTTTTCATGACATTCTGGTGCCATCCGGAGCTTACGCTTTGTACGGCAAAATCACCGGAGCGGAAATTGATGTGCTGTTTGTAATGGGGCTTCTGGCGATTTTAGGATATTCAGTGAACGATACTATTATAATTTTTGACAGAGTTCGCGAGAATCTGAAAAAAAACGAGGAAATGAAGTCTGCGGAAAGTTTCTCCCACGCGGTCGGACGCAGTCTTTCCGAAACGTACGGCCGATCCATAAACACGTCCTTGACTACCCTGCTTGTCCTTTTAGCTCTGTTTTTTCTGGGAGGGGAATCAACAAAATCTTTCGTATTTTTACTCACTTTGGGTGTTATCGCAGGCACCTATTCGTCTCTGTTTTTAGCCGCTCCGCTTCTTACTTTGCTGGAAAAAAAGAGCGTCTAACTTTGTTGTTGACAGGATTTGCGCTTTAAGTATAATGGTTTAATCACTCAATAGATGAGAGTGTGTCCTTTGACAATTGAATCTTGAAATATTAACCTGTCTAAATTTTAAAATGCTAAATTTTAAAATGTTTAGCGGGTAAAAGATTTGAGAAGTGCAAGTTCTCAAAATCTATTCCAATTATATAATTCTCTCGGCGAAGTAAAGCCGGGAAAGAGCAGGATTGACTCTTAAGCTACAAACAAAATCTTAGTCACAAACTGTCTTTTATTTTGTTCCGTTCTAAAAACACGGCGCTAATACGCGAACATATGCGGATGCATGAATATAAGAAATTTTATTCGTGTCATTCGCGTAAATTCGTAATTTGTGTCGAGTTTATATTAAGAGTTTGATCCTAGCTCAGGATGAACGCTGGCGGCGTGGATAAGGCATGCAAGTCAAGCGGCCGCACTACATTGCATTTCGTGCAGCATACTCTAATTAATCTCGAATTTGGCCGAGAATACTCGGCCTCCCCAATCAGTCTCGAATACGGAATTCGAGACAATTAGGGACAAAATTAGGGAATGATTAGAGAATAAGCGCACGGAGCGCAGCGTAGTGCGGCAGCGGCAGACGAGGTAGTAATAAGTAGGAATGTCCCCCGAAGTCAGGAATAGCCAGTCGAAAGATTGGGTAATACCTGATGGTCTGACCGCATCACATGGAATGTGAATTAAGTTTATCAAGTTCATAAAGTTGCAAGTTTATAAAGTAAGACCGATGCCGGATTTTAGAGGCTCGCTTTTCTTACTTGATGAACTTTATAACTTTTTACTTTATAAACTGATTTCGCGTCTCATGTGATGCGGTTAGTAAAGTCGTAAGACGCTTTGGGAACAGCCTACTCGGTATCAGCTAGATGGTAGGGTAACGGCCTACCATGGCTATGACGCCTAGGGGAGGTGAGAGCCTGACCCCCACCGATCGCACTGAGATTCGGGCGATACATCTACGGTTGGCCGCAGTCGAGATTCTTCCGCAATGGGCGATAGCCTGACGTAGCGACGCAGCGTGATGGTTGAAGTTCTTAGGAATGTAAA
>JAUYJM010000004.1 GCA_030689285.1 bacterium | reverse complement strand
TCCGATGGATTTCTTTTCAATTTCGAGCGAGGCGAAGCAAAAATTATGAGGCATATACAGCGTATCTGTTGAATAATTTTTGCAAAGCCGTAGCCGAAATTGAAAAGAAAGACGCGGATTTGGAGTTTCGTAATTCAAAGTTCCTTAGGTTGACTGAACCTATCATAACACAAGGCAGACAGAATCTGAATATCTATGAATTTCCGTCTAAAAAAGCGCTTGAAGCCTACATCAGCTTCTCGGTCGACAGGGCGGAGTCGGCGGCTAGTGCCGTTACAACTTGGTTTTGAGCCCCACGCTATTCAATTTTGTATTGGTAGCAAAAGATTTTCCAGAAGCCCAGAGGTTCAGATTTAAGTTGTAACGGTACTAGCTTAACGCTCGCTTATGAACTTTTTATTTATCGCCACCGAAGTGTAACCAAGACCGATTATGATAAATCCCAAAATAACTAGAGATAGCGGCCATCCTATTGAGTCGGCAAAATATTCACTGGTAATATAGATAATGTACGCCACCAGAAATATCATTGTGGAAGAAAGAATTCCTTTGCTTTTGATTTTGGTGGAAAGAATCAGAGAACCGATTAAAAGAAACGGGTACAAAATTTCCCAAGCGGCCGCGTCAAAGATTCTTGAGAAAGCTGCCGCCAGAAATCCGCCGGAGCCGAAAAGATATAAAACTCCGGATAAGCCGCTGTTCCACGTGTCCTTCCAGCTTTTTCCCAAAAGAACGTAGCTTGCGCCCATAGCCATTGTAAGGTACGCAAGTATGTCTTCCACTATTCTGTAGTTTGACGAATCTTCAACGATGGCCAAAACAAGCAAGTAAGCGAATATGGTGCTGTGCGCCACTGTAAAAAAAGTGAGAATCTGCTGTTTGTGCGTATATGATAAAAGTATGTAAATCAAAGACATTACAAGGAACGCGGCTGTGGCCGGCCAGAGTTCTACGGAACCAAACATCTCGTCCAAGAGAACCAATGCTCCTCCTGGTAACACTAAACCTCCGATCATATGGAAGACTTGGCCAATGCCGCCTTCTTTCTTCAAAAGAAGAATTGAACCTGCCACCATAAAGACCAATCCCGCGCCGAATGTTACGGCAATTCTGCCGAACGCTCCGATATCGTACCAGATCTGGTACACCAAAAATACGATGCCTAAAAGCACGATAGCTGCTCCTAAAACATACAGAATTTTTATTAGAGAAAACTCATGGCCTGTTTTTACCTCAACACTTGAGTTAACGGTATTTGCCGCTTCAAAAGAAAGCCCCAACGCGCTTGCGGCATCCTCCCTTCTCACTTCACCCGAAGCGATTTTCCTTGCAAGTTCCTGAAGAAGTGTTTGATTGTCCATAATTGTTGAATTTCAATTTTGAAATCCCAAATTTAACTTTTAAACTTCTAACTCCTCTGATGATGGGTATCTTTTAAAAAATCGCCGTTTCTTTTCTTTCCTCTATTCTTTATTCTCTTATTATGCTACAAAACCCAGCCGATAAACTGCAGGTTTTGACTATAACGTGATGCTTCATCCATTATAATGTTCAGTCTGCTCTTGCTCCTGCCCTTTGACAAGCTGTAGTAGTACTCGGAACGGCCGCTAAAAGGGAATAAAAAATCGTTGTTGTAATCCCAACTACTGGTAACGGTTACGCCGTCAGGTGAAGTCTTAAGAGGGCTTAAATTCAAACCTCGCGCTTCTTCCAAAGTGATTTCCCTGCTTTGATTTTCGGCAGTGTCGTGAAGAAAAATTCTTGTCTTGTATTCTACCGGAGTGGCGGTCTTGGCGTTTTCTGGAATCGGAACTCTGGCATTCACTTCATCTGCCGTTACTGTATTTTCAAACAATTTTCCGTCTTTCACGGTGTATCTTTTATTGAGATATGCTCCACAATCGTAGTAATAATGGTTATCTTCACAGGTCGCGTAAATAAAATCGTACTCCGTGGAGATAAACAATGATGGTATATAAACGCTAAACAGCACCACTAATATAAGAAGCAGAGGAAGGGCAAAAGCTAGGACAATAGGCCAATGTTTTCTCATAAAAACATTTTACCACAAAACTAAATGCAAGCCAATGTTGGCTGGGGATAAAAAACCAGTCAAAATACTCTGCGAGTGTCAGTATCGGTATTTCAACAAGAAGTCTTCTTTGAAAGTCTGAAAACCTTCTTCCAAGATGGAAAGTCGCATCTCTTTCACAAGGTTTACAATGAAGTAAAGGTTGTGTATGGAAGCGAGAGTTGCGGCTAGCATTTCTTTGGCGCGAAAAAGGTGAGCGATATACGCCCTTGTGTAGTTTTTGCATGTATAACAGCCGCAAGTTTCTTCAATCGGTGAAAAATCAGACTTGAATTTTTCGTTGGTGATGTTTGTCATACCTTGCCTTGTGTAAACCGCGCCGTTTCGCGCCAAACGCGTTGGGGCTACGCAATCAAAAAAGTCACAGCCGTTTTCCACTGCGTCAAAAAGGTCGGTCGGTTCCCCTATTCCCAAAAGATGTTTCGGCTTTTCTTTTGGCAGTATCTCGTTTACAAATTTTACAGCACCTCCCATGTCTCTCTTTTCAAAAGAGCCGCCGATGCCGAAACCGTCAAATTCCATGGCCGATATGGCCTTCGCGCTTTCTTTTCTTAGGTCTTCAAACCTTCCTCCTTGTACGATACCAAACAGTGCTTGCTCTTCGGCTTTCAATTTCTCATTTTCAACTTTCAGCTTTCGGTGCCTTTCCAGGCACCGAACCGCCCACCTATGCGTCCGCTCCATCGCCTCCTTCTGGTACTTATGGGAAGCATCCGGTAAAGTGCATTCATCAAAGGCAAAAATTATATCGGCTCCTATATCATTTTGAATCTCAATGGATTTCTCCGGCGTAAAAAAATGCTTACCACCGTCTTTGTGAGAACGAAACTCCACGCCATCTTCGGTGATTTTCGCAAGCGGCTTCTCCTTCTCCTCCGCTCCAGATTTTCTAAAAATTCTGGAAGGGGTTTCAGTCGGTGCTGAAAGCTCTTCTCTTTCTGCCGGCAGGTCAAACCTTTCTCGCGAAATTTTTGAAGCGCGTCTGCCGAATGCCGCGCCCAAGGAAAATACCTGAAAGCCGCCGGAATCTGTCATAGTAGGCCCTGGCCAGTTCATAAATTTGCGGAGTCCTCCGGCTTTTTTCACTATTTGATTTCCCGGTTCAAGATAAAGGTGATATGTGTTCGCCAAAACCACTTCCGCGCCGAGCGATGCTACTTGTTCGGGTGTCACGGCCTTTACAGTGGCTTTGGTGCCTACGGTCACGAAGGCGGGAGTACTGATTTTTCCGTGCGGCGTCTCATAAGTCGCCGCTCTGCCAAGCCTCCCCTTCCCTATTTCTTTTTCAATGGCGAAACGAAACATTGTATATTTATACATAGACTTGCCCTTAATGTCTATATCGCGATACAATAGCTGTTATGACGGATAGCAAGCTAAAGTCGGACGGCGGCGGTGACAAACCGTTCCACGAAGAAGTGGGATTGGATTCTCGGCTTGAAATGCAAAACGCGCTGGCGGCGCGGGTGGAGAGGGTGCATAAAGAGTTTGAGGAAGGTTTGGAATTTATAAAAAACTATACTCGTTCGGTTACTTTTTTCGGTTCCGCGAGATGTTTGGAAAATTCACCTTATTACGAGAAAGCAAGGCGTTTGGCGGGACGTATCGCCAAAGAGCTTCAGTATACCGTGCTTACGGGAGGAGGTGGCGGAATCATGGAAGCGGCAAACAGAGGCGCGTACGAAGCTGGCGGCGAATCTGTCGGTCTTAACATCAAACTTCCAAAAGAACAAAAGAAAAACACCTATACTACGGACGAAATGGAGTTTTATTACTTTTTTGTGCGTAAAGTGGCGCTGTCTTTCGCGGCGGAGGCCTATGTGTTTTTCCCCGGAGGGTTTGGAACGATGGACGAGTTTTTTGAAATTGTCACTCTTGTTCAGACAAGAAAAGTTCCGAAAGTTCCCATTATTCTTTACGGAGACGAGTATTGGCAACCGCTCGCGCGTTTTATAAGCGAAGAAATTTACAAAAAGCACAGCGCGATTGATTCGGAAGACATCTCTCTCTACACGATTACGGAAGATGAAGATACGATAATAGAGTTCATAAAAAAAGCTCCGATAATACAGACGGGATGAGTTACTCGGATTTTTCGCGGAGAATCAGGCGATGTTAGATAAAGGGACTGTTGCCGAATATCCATTTGGCCGATTTCCCCAAAATTCGGCTGCGGCTTGTTTCAAATTTATGGCCAATACTTCCAGCATTAAGCCATAAATTTGAAACTTCGCCTCGCGCTAATTTTGGAAAAATCACCTCAAAAGCCTATTCGGCAATAGTCCCATAAAAATTACTT
The DNA here is from genome assembly GCA_030689285.1 of bacterium. Classification (GTDB taxonomy): domain Bacteria; phylum Patescibacteriota; class Minisyncoccia; order Phycocordibacterales. Next base: position 353 of record JAUYJM010000004.1, on the reverse strand, counting down.
CTTTTTCCGAAAGAGCCGCGCCGTTTTCAGAAAAGGTAAACCGCGCTTTGATTTTCTTGCCGTCTAATACATGTGGCAACCAAAACGGGTCATCCACCCACATTTCTTGAAACGGCAAAGCGTTTGTCTTAAACCATCTGGGTCTCATCTCCTCCGTTTCTTTGGGCTCATTTTGCCACAAATCCGCTACAAATACCGAACATTTTTGTTCCCAGTCAGGATTATCATCAAATGAGAAATGCAATTCAGCCAGTTTTTGCAATATTTTGCGGTCAATTTCAACCTTAATTTCTTCACGAGCTTCGCGTATACAAGCAGAGGTGACATCTTCTCCACTCAACACCTTGCCTCCG